>JBAXFZ010000059.1:0-14688 GCA_037139685.1 Bacteroidota bacterium | reverse complement strand
AGGCTGCAGAGTCCTTGAGGATTGTTTTGTCAGAATAGTACAGGCACAGGTTTTTCCATGCAGTGATAACAGAGGGATCAGTTTCGGCTACCTTGCGCCAAATGGCAACTGCCTGTGAATTCTTCCCCTGGTTTATTGAAAAAAGGGCAAGGTTCATCATGGCCGGGATGTTGGAAGGATCGTATTTCAGGGCATATTGAACCCTTTCGGCAGCCTTTTCATTTTCACCTTTTTTCGAGAGGGCACCCGCGGATTCGATACAGAGATTAACAAAATTCCTCATCACCTCGGGTTTGGTCTCTCCCATTCCGATGGCTTTGGTGAAATAGGCAAAGGCCCCCTCAAAGTTCTTTTTCTGCATCAGTTCAATCATCCCGAGATTATAATAAAAGGTGCCATAAGGCTTTAACCGCACTGCTTCATGCAGCTGCTCTTCAAATTTTACAAAATCCTGCTGTTTGAAATAATATCTTCCGTAAAAATGATGGAACCATGCACGCCCGGGAGAGACTTTCAGGATCGATCCATAAAAGGCCTCTCCATCCTTATACTTTCTTTCCTGCAAAATGGAGAAAACGGCAAAAATGATTAACAGGGAGGCCCCGGCAATCTGAACCTGTTTTCTTCTAAGATCCGCCCACGCCTCGGGAAGAAGGGCTAATACCATTATAAACATGCCTGCCGATGGCAAGCAGGCGCGGTGTTCGAGGTAATCAAAACTGTCGGGCGTGTTGAACTGCCGGATAAACATGTTTGGAATGGCGAAGGCGAGAAACCATGCAAGTCCCAGGAAAAAAAGCGTTGAGTTTTTTTCTTTTGCCAGGACAAACAGGAGAATCATGGCCAGTATAAGGATGGTCCCTGCTGCGGTGTATAATAAAGAAAAAACAGGCATTACCGCAAGGTCAAAGGGAAGAAAAAACTTGGCAATGATTTCAGGCAGGAATGGAAGGTTCTTCAAGATTGCCACCACTCCCTGCTCATCACCCTGGAGCACACCGATCGAGCCTTGCCGCAGCAGAAACCAGCCAATGATAATTGCCAGCCACCCTGAAAACAACAGGATGTTTTTCTGTGCGGCGATCTTTTGTTTGGTAAGGAACAGGTAAAATAAAAACAACACCGGCAAGGCAATGGCAGATTCCTTCGAGAAGAATGCCCCTGTAAAAAACAGTAAATGCAAAAGAAGGTGCTTCAGGTTCCTCTCCCGGATGAATTTAAGAAAGGATGCAAAAGAGAGTAATCCAAAGAGGGTAATAAGCAAATCGTTGACTGCAGGTATCCAGAAAACGGCATTAGCTATAAGCGGGTGCAGCGAAAACAGGAGAGCCCCAATGAATGCCTTCTGTTTACTGAACCCAAGGAGACTCAGCAGCCAAAGCAGGCTCAGGCAGTTCAGGCAATGAAAGATGATGTTGACAAGGTGATATCCCCGCGGATCGGATGCTCCCAGGCGGGAACCGATCATCAGGGCAACATTCAGAAGCGGGCGGTAGTAAGGAACCGTTTTCCCGATAAAGACATCGGTGGTGAAGATTTTTCCAAGGCTGGCTGGGTTGCTGATGGTAGACTGGTTTTCGAGTACCAGCACATCGTCGTCGAAATAGACAAAACCAAGGTTCAGCGCAGAAAGATAGAGAATGAAAGGGATAAGGAATACAACAACCCGGGAATAGTTGAACAGGCGGTCATATGGGTCGGGTTTGCTTTTTTTCACAGCCGTAATTAAAAAAGTATTTAATTTCCAGGAATCCAGGCATTGGAAAATCTCCCTGAATAAGAGGGTAAAAATAGCATTTTAATAAATCCGTAAAAAAGCAGGAACCCGATTTTTTGATTCCCCTGGTTAAAAATCCGAACAGCTAGTTTTCCTTCAGGATAAAGTCGTCATATTCAATTTCGAAACTCAGCTTATGCTTTGATTCTTCAATCGCAAGGTTCTCAAAAAGGGCTTTAACCGAAGGGTCTTCAGCCTGCGTGGCCAGTGCTGTATACATCCTGAAGGCAGCTTTCTCCTTTTTCATGGCAAGGATAAGAGCGTCCTGGTACGACATATTGGCCGACGGTCTTACATCAACAAGGTAATCGGCAATTTTCAAATCCCGGATTTTTTGATCCGCAACCTTGAAAGTTCCGCTTTCCTTGACACTTAACAGGTTGGCTTTATGGCGCATCTCCTCTTCGGCATATTCGTGGAAGATCCTTTTTGTCTGCGGACTTTTCGACTGGGCAGCCAGTTGCAGGTAAAAGTCAACTGCCGCCTGCTCCTCCCCGATGGCAAAATCAAGGATCTCGTTGATATTGGTGAATTCTTTCATCTTGATTTACGATTAATGATTTACGATTGTACTGTTGGCGAAATTTTCCTCAAACCTTTTGGTTACGGCATCGCATCCATGGTTATAATGGCGTTTGTTATTGTCCTCCTTTGTAGGGCGCATCAGCAGTTTGCCATGTTCCTTCTTTTCAGGAAGCAGGGTTATGATTTCCATAAAGATCTCACGCGGATCGCTGGTTGAAGGTATTCCAAACTCGTCAAGGATTCCTTTGAACTGCTGAAGCGATGTTTCTTCCAAACATGATTTCAACACCCCGCTGAACTCCTGGATTACCTTCTGTGCATTGGTATAGGTTCCGCCTGATTCAACAGGGAACGAGGCAGGAAGGATAAGGTCAGATGCCAGGGCAGATTCGGTCATGAAATAATCCTGGACAACCCTGAAGGATGCCTGAGCGAAAATCTGCTGAGCTGCCTTTATATCAGTGGCGCACCCCAGGGGATCTTCGCCGAAGATAAACAGGTTCTGGACAACACCTTCCTGCAGCAAACCATGCAGACATTCGGTCTCCCCGGAGGCGATTTCACCGACCTTCCATGTTGACTTTAAACGCTGGATATAGCTGGCGTCAGAAAGTTCCTGTCCCCCGATACCGAGGTGCGGGCTCACACCCATATCAAACACCCCCTGGGCATTGTTCTTCTCCTTAAGCGAAATAAGGCCATTGGCTGTTTTTCCAAGTTTTCCGGTAATCCTTGCCAGGTTGAACAGCTCTTTGGAAGCATTCCCGGATGTCTCCTTTTCCGAGAAAATGAGGATTGCATTTATCTCATTGTTATACCCTTCGGCGAATGCTGCAATCTCTTCAGCAGCAAGACCGGATTTCGTGACCAGGGCGTTGAAATTTTCCTGGAGCAGCATCCCTTTATACCCTTCAAAACCTTCAACCCTGTCGCGCAGGAACAGTGCATTTTCAAGCCCTTTCGTCAACAGGTAATGATTAACCGCCTTAATAAAATGATAATAGGATTTCACCACCACCTGGCGGTCAACCTTGCGGGTCATGGTGTTTTCGGCTTTCTCGGTAACCATGATCACCGGGGTTTTCTTCAGGTAGCGCGCATTCTGTACCATGAATCCCACCACCGCATGATCCTGGTTGATTTCGGTTCCGAGGAGATAAATGGCGCTCGCCAGCCGGATCTCAGCAAAAGAGCTGTTCAACTCGCTGTTCGTACGGTAGCCCTCACCCCTGCCCAGGTAATGAAAACTGCCGATATTGTCGGTTTTTGCCGCAGCACGTGCCAGTTTATGGATGAGATACAGCTCCTCGTTCGACAACCTGGCCCCTCCAAAGAAGGCGTTTTGACTGGGGATTACCGATTTGATCTTTTCACCGATCAGCTGGTATGCTTTTTTAAAGGTCGTTTCTTCAAATTTGCCATTAACCTTAACCATGGGGCGGGTGATTCTGCTTGCATCATTAAGGTACTGGTACCCGAATTTGGGATATTTGCACAGGTTCCCATCCGTATTGACGAGGCCTTTGGCACCGGTGACACCCAAAACAAAACCGTTTTTGTGATGCAGGCTGATGGCACATCCAACAGAACAGTAATTGCAGATTGTTGCAGCAGCATCACGCTTTACGGGTCCCGGTTTAAACATGACATTCTCGGTGATGGCGCCTGTGGGGCAGGTCGAAATGCACATGCCGCATGATTCACATTGGGTATCCTGCAATGCTTCACCCATACTGGGAGCAACATAGGTGTCAAATCCCCGGTTGATAAGCCCGAGGGCGTTGGCCCCGACCACTTCGCGGCATATGCGCACGCACCGGGCGCACAGGATGCATTTGTTGTTGTCGATCTCGATATAGGGATGCCTGAAATCAACTTTATATTCCCTGAAATCACCTTCGAATGATTTCTGCCGGGCATCGTATTCCCCCGAATATTTTTGCAAATCGCAATCAAAGAAGGCCGTGCATCCGCATTCAAGGCAACGCTGGGCTTCATGGAGGGCCACCTCTTCGCCGGTGTATCCAAGCTCCACCTCGTTGAAATTCAGGCGGGCATCTGTCGGCAGGGTTGGCATCTCTTCCCTTGACTGGTTGGGAAAATTACCAAGGTAATCTTCCCTGACCTGCTTTTTAAAATTATCACGTTTACTTGAAAAGGTCTTTTTTACCGGTTGAATGGCCAATCCCATCAGGAACTGGTGAGCGCTTGTAGAAGCCACCTTTGCCTGCGCAATGGCTTCAATGATGGTAGCAGGGCCGGTAACCCCGTCGCCAGCGGCAAAAACGGAAGGGATGCCCGTTTGCAGGGTAGCTTTGTCGGCATCTATATCTCCCCATTTATTGATCTTAAGCTCCCCGTTTTCCGAATGACTGTTGATATTCTCAATAAAATTCACATCTGTCTTCTGGCCGATGGCGGCAAGGATATAATCCACCTTCAGTTCAAAATCCGAACCTTCAACCGGTACAGGGCGGCGGCGGCCGGAAGCATCGGGTTCGCCCAGCTCCATCCTGATGCAGGTCACCGATTTTACCTCTCCGCTTGAATTTTTATTAATCTTTTTTGGAAGTGTCAGGAACAGGTATTCCACCCCTTCGAGTTTCGATTCATGAATCTCGATCGGGTTGGCGGGCATCTCCTTTTCGGTGCGGCGGTATATCACATAAACCTTGTCGGCTTTGCAGCGTATGGAGGTGCGGCAGCAGTCCATGGCGGTATTGCCACCTCCCACCACTGCAATTGTTTTTCCCCTGAAATCGTAGCGCTGGCCTGTCATTTCCATATTTTTCAGGAAATCGATACCGGAATATACATTGCCGGCATCATCACCTTCACAGCCGACTCCCGTTCCCTTTTGCGAGCCAATGGTCAGGATCGTGGCATCATAAGCAGACCGGATATCCTGGTAGGAAAGATTATCTCCAAGTTTCTGGTTATAGTATATATTAACCCCCAGGTCGGTAATGTTTTTCACCTCCTGGTCAAGAATGTCGTTCGGCAGCCGGTATTCGGGGATCCCATAGCGCAGCCACCCGCCCGACTTGGGGGCAGCTTCATAAATATCCACCTGGTGGCCTTCGATCTGCATAAAATGGCCGGCTGAAAGTCCCCCGGGGCCGGCGCCGATAACGGCAACCTTTTTACCTGTTGAGGGTTTCACCACTGGTACATATTTACCGGGTGATGCAAGATCGTAATCAGATGCAAACCGTTTCAGGTAGTCAATTCCAACCGGGGCACCTTCGTCGAGCAGGTTGCGGCGGCATTCGGTTTCGCAGGGGCGCACGCACACCCGGCCGCAGATTGCGGGCAACGGGTTGGTCTCCTTGATCAGTGCGACTGCTTCGCTGTACTGGCCCTTGTCGATGAGCGATATATAACCCTGTACATCAACCCCGGCCGGGCAGGTTTGCTTGCACGGACCGATGCAGTCGGCATAATGGTTACTGAGCATCAGCTCAAGTGCCATTTTTCGTGATTTACGCACCCCCTCGCTGTCGGTAACGATCTTCATCCCCTCGACAAGTTTCGTGGAGCAGGCGGGTTGATGTCCCCGCATACCCTCCACCTCCACCACGCAGACATAACAGGAGGTAAAGGGTTCTAGACGGTCGTCGTTGCATAATGTCGGGATTTTCACTCCATGCCGGTCAGCAAGATTCAGGATGGTTTCGCCGGGAAAACCTTTTACAATCGTCCCGTCAAGTATGATATTCAATGAATTGTCAGCCATTACAAAAAAAGATTATATGTTTCACTATTTTATTTCGCTATTTCACCATTTCACTGTTTCGCTGTTTCCTACGAAAGCAGGATTGACTGGAATTTGCATTTGGAGAAGCAGACGCCGCATTTTGTGCACAATTCCTGGTCGATGAAATGGGGTTTTTTCCGCTCGCCGGTGATGGCTTTAACTGGGCAGTTTTTCTGGCAGACCAGGCAACCTGTACATTTTTCCTCATCAACCTTATAGGTCAGCAGCGGTCGGCAAACCTTGGCCGGGCATTTCTTGTGACTGATATGGGCCTCATATTCATCCCTGAAGTACCTGATGGTCGTCAGCACGGGATTCGGGGCTGTTTGTCCCAAACCGCAGAGAGAGTTATCCTTGATCTGGTAGGCCAGCTCCTCCAGCTTTTCAAGATCCCCTTCCCGTCCGTGTCCGTTGGTGATACGATCGAGGATTTCGAGCATCCGCTTGGTTCCCATGCGGCAGAAGGTGCATTTTCCGCAGCTCTCCTTGCAGGTAAAATCGAGGAAAAATTTGGCAACATCGACCATACAGGTTGTTTCGTCCATCACGACCATCCCGCCTGAACCCATGATGGCTCCCGTGGCGTTCACCGAATCGTAATCGACGATCGTGTCGGACAGGAATTCCGGGATACAGCCGCCGGAAGGTCCACCCATCTGGACAGCCTTGAAACGCTTGTTGTTCTTTATCCCCCCGCCAAGCTTAAAGATGACGTCACGGATGGTCATCCCCATGGGAACCTCCACCAGCCCTGAATGGCATACCTTGCCGGCCAGCGCAAAGACTTTGGTTCCCTTGCTCTTCTCCGTTCCGTAGCTGGCATAGGCTTCCGGGCCGTGAATCATGATCCAGGGTATATTGGCATAGGTCTCGACATTGTTGATATTGGTCGGTTTCTTCCACAACCCTGAAACTGCCGGGAATGGCGGGCGTTTCCGGGGCATCCCGCGCTCACCTTCGATGGAGGCGATCAGGGCGGTTTCTTCTCCGCAAACAAAGGCACCTGCACCCTCTTTGATATAAATATCGAGGTTGAAACCCTCGATTCCGAAAATATTTTTTCCAAGGTACCCTCTCTCATGGGCTTGTTTGATGGCGATATTAAGCCGTTTGATGGCCAGCGGATACTCGGCACGGCAGTAGATAACCCCGCCGGTTGCTTCGATTGCATAGGCAGCTATGATCATCCCTTCGAGAACTGAGTGGGGATCGCCTTCAAGCACCGACCGGTCCATAAAGGCCCCGGGGTCGCCTTCGTCGGCATTGCATATCACATATTTATCGGCCGATTTGTTGGCATTGGCAAACTTCCACTTCATCCCTGTGGGAAAACCACCGCCTCCCCTGCCGCGTAACCCCGATTTAAGTACCTTGTCGATTACCAGTTCGCGGCTGGTTTTTTCTGCGGCAATCATTTTTATGGCCTTATAGCCATCACGTGATTCGTATTCTTCGATGGATTCGGGATCCATGTAACCGCAATTCCTCAATACAATCTTCACCTGGGCCGCGATGAAATCGTTTTCGGGCGCATCGAACAGGTCGGTGTAGACGATATAGTCACGGATCGGGTCATGCTGATTGATATGTTTTTCGATTACCTCAACAGCACGGTCGGCATCCACCTCCCCATACAGGTATGTCCCGGTTTCATCGGTGATCTCGACCAGCGGCTCCCGGTAGCACATCCCGACACAACTTGTTTTTTTGAGGTCAAAATTGAGTTTCTCAGTTTCTCTCAGTGCTTTTATCTTTTCATAGGTCTTGTTTGCCCCTGCAGCAATTCCGCAGCTTCCAAGTCCAACAGTGACGGTAGTTGTCATAAAAATTTACGATTTACGGTTATAAGATTTGCGATTTGCGATACAGCCAGCTTCCACATTTCGCTATTTCGCCAATTCGCCATTTCAATATTTAATTATTATCTGCCAGCCTTATATTTTTAACAATTTTCACGGCTTCATTCCCGGTGAGTTTGCCATAGGTCTGGTCGCCGATCATCATGACCGGTGCGAGTGAACAACAGCCCAGGCAGGCCACCGATTCGAGGGTAAAGAAACGGTCTTCGGTAGTCTGGCCGTCCTTGATCTTTAATGCCTCCTCGAGCGATTCGGAAATCTCAACTGCATTCTGCACGTGACAGGCTGTTCCGTGGCAGACTTTAATGATGTTTTTTCCTACAGGGTTCAGCCGGAACTGGGCATAGAATGTTGCCACCCCGTACATATCGCTTAACGGGATCCCGGTTTCACGCGAAAGTTTTTCAAAAGCGGGTTTGGAGATAAAGCCAAACATCTCCTGGGCTCCCTGCAGCAGCGGGATGAGATTGCCCTTTTTGCCCTTGTGCTTTGCAATGAGAGGGTCGAGTAAACTCAGGTCCTGCTGGTCTTCCCTGGCAGTTTGTTCTTTGATGGTGATTCGTGTGATGCGCATGCTGTAAAGTCTTAATTACTGGTTACTAATTGTTCATTGCTCATTATAATACCTCAGAATGTAATAACAGAAATACGTTTTTTCCCGTCCATCCTGACGGTCAGCGGTTTGTCGAATTTCACTATTGTAAAATAGTCGGTTTTCCGTATGTTTTTTTGTGCTTTCAACACATCGTAACGGATATAGCTTTCGGAATATTCGGTTTGAACACAGAAATAACCGACATTCATGGAGGTGACATTGTGAAAGAAATGAGATCCGGAAGATGCATCGAGCGGGAATCCCTCCATGCTGGTTTCGACGATCACCTTGGCATTGCTGATCTGCGGCCACACTACCGGAATTCCGATCCAGCGGTCGCGTGTTCCCCAGCGCCCCGGTCCTATAAGGATATACTTTTTCCCGGCCACCCCCATCTCCCGGTTGATTTTATCGATCTCCTCGGCCATCTCCACGGTTTTTCCCTTGTCGAAGGTGTCGGGATCCACAAAGATCACCTCATCGATCGTGTCGATCATCCCGTTTCCCATCTCCTTCTCCGAATAGAGCAGGATCTCCTCGCGGTTGATTTTTGACATGTCAATATCGAAATCGGCGATATTCCCGATCAGGGGTTTAATCTGCAACAGGTAAAAAGAGGCCTTGTAATTTTCATCCCGGTTCAGGTCGATGGCAAATTCAATTTCAACCGGCGAGCCAAGGGCCTCTTTCACCACGTCAAGGACCACTTCGATGGTCTTCGACATGGGGATATAATTGTATTTCAGGATATCGGCAAAATTTATCACCCGTGGCCCGGCATCGCGCAAGCCGGCTGAAATGCGATCATTTTCAAGTGAGTAAACCGATGCCAGGTGCTTCAGGGTTCCATGCATTTCGGCATCATAGATGTCGAGCTTTCGCAGGCCGGCATCTTCACCTTCAAGAAGGTTAACCTCTTTTTTCTTCAGGTCGACGGCATAGAAATAGACCTGTGAACCCTTATACTGGTCTTTGGCCGAGTTGATTTCGAGGTTGGGATAGAGCGGGGCGAAACGAAAGGCCTTTTCCCCTTCGACCACGTATCTTCCAAGGCCAAGGGCAACAACGGCAAAGCCCTCCTCCGGTTTCATGTGGGCAAAGGGATAGTAGTTAAACGACTGGGCCACGCCGCTTATATGGGGATAAAAGACATCACCATACTGGTGGCCCACCACCTCCTGGATAACCACGGCCATTTTTTCCTGTTCGATGCGGTAGTTCACTGCTTCGATATAGCCTTTGGCGGTTGGCGAATAAACCGATGCATACACCAGCTTGATGGCCTCCATCAGTTGGTTGAGCCTGACCATCGGATCAGGATGGTTGTTGGGAATCAGGTAGGTTTCAAATATCCCGGCAAAGGGCTGGTTCTGCGAGTCCTCAAACAGGCCGGATGACCTTATTGCCAGGGGCTTGTTAATATTTTTAATAACGAGTCTCAGCCGCTTTATGAGCGTCTCTGTAAGCCGCCCTTCAGTAAACCAGCGTTTGATCAGGTTGTAATCAGTTTCAAGCACTGCCTTTTCCCTGAGTTTATTCCTGTCAAGAAAATATTCAAATTCATCGGTCCCGATGATTGAGGTTTTCGGTGTTCGGATGTTGATATTGGGCAGATGCTGCGCAAAATCATAATTGTAAATCAGGGTGTTGACAAAGGCAAGCCCCCTGCCTTTTCCACCAAGCGCCCCTTCCGTCAGGGCAACTATATTGCGTTCATCGGTAAGGGCATATTCCTCAAACGGAATTACCTTGCCGATATTCTGTTCGTTGCGGAAGTGCTGGATCACAGTGATCAGGTGTGTCCTGAGTGACTCCGGGTCTTTAAAATCGGTCACCTTGGCAGGATTCAGGATTTTTGCCACATGGATCTCACCCCGGGCCATCAGCCAGAGTGAAAAATGGTCCTTCCGGGCATGATAAAGCAACGACTCTTCCGGAATCATTTTTAGCAAATCCTCAAATTCCTTAAGGGATTTGGCAACTGCAATCTGGCCTCCCTCCTTGTCGCGGTAAATAAAATTCCCGAAGCCAAGGTAATGCGTTATAAAGCTCTTGAACTCGATCAGCAGGGTTTCCGAATTTTTGTTTATAAAGGAGGCCTTCAGTTCGTATGCCTTCTGGGCATTAAGTTCTTCCGACGACTGCAACACGATGGGCAGGTCATGCAACTCCTTACGGGTTTGCCTGACAAGGCTGAAACCTGCAGAATCATTAAGTTTCCCATCCTTTTTAAATTTCACATCGGAGATCAGGCAAAGAATGTTTTCCTTGTATTTGTTAAAAATGTGGGTTGCCTCCTCATAGGTTGAAGCCAGCAGGATCTTCGGGCGTGCTTTCAGCCGCAGGATGCGGTAAAGCTCGTCGGTGGTCACATCTTCGATGATATTTTTGGTTTGTTCCAGCACAATGTTGTACAGCATCGGCAGGTATAGCGAATAGTATTTCGAGGAATCCTCAACCAGCAGGATCACCCTGACCATGCCGATGGTGGTATCGTTCTCAACATTGATCTTGTCTTCAAGATAGTTGATCATGGCGAAGAATATCTTGGAATCGCCGTTCCAGACAAAAACACGGTCGATCCAAACCAGCTTTTCAGGCTCCTCCTCATAATTGGCAATGTCGGAATTGCTGTTCAGCAAAAGAAAGACCGGGATATACTGGTATTGTTCCTTGACCTTTTTACTCAGATCGATCGGAAAATTCTTGTCGGTGCCGATCATGACAATGATCAGGTCATAGTGCTTGCTGTTAAGCTGTTCCATCACCTCTTCGGTGGTTGAAACCCCTGTTATCCGGGGCATAGTACTAAGGCTGAGCGAATAGAACTCCCCCAGGACATGCTCTGAAAACCGTCCCTCCTTTTCAATGCTGTAGGCATCGTATAAATTGGCCACAAGCAGGATCTCCTTGACCTTGAATGGCATCAGGTCGTGGTAAAGGTCGCGGTTGTAGTTGGTCCGGTTGAGAAAGGTCTGCAGCAACTGGCGGCTGTATTTAACCGGCACCGAGGGATCTGGTTTTGAATCAACTGTTTCACGCTGCCCTGTCCTGCGCAGTATGGCTTTTCCCTTTACCGAGTTGAGGTAGCCGGTGATCAGGTTTGCAAGGTTGATAATCAGGTGACGCTCCTCTTCAAGAAAGGGGCCTTCAAATGATGGCTGAAATGCCTTCAGGTAGCAAACCTGGATATATCCTTCCTGGTTATCAATGGTCTCAAAAACCTGTTTCTGTGTCCACTGGGTTTCACGGTATCCCGGGCTGTTCAGCACCATGTTCCCATATTTTATGCGGCAAACGGTATAATCGGGATATTGCCAGGCTTTTGGCAGGATCAGGCAGATCTGGTGCAAAGCCTCCTCCGTAGGCTTACCGGTACGCAGGATTGCGGTGGTCTGGTTGATGGCTGTAAGTTCTTTGAGCCGTTCGCGGGTGATGTAGCGACCTTCACGCCCTTTGACCCCGTTGAGATAGCCTTCAATAAGGGTAGCAAGGTTCATTACCAGGTTGCGTTCCTCTTTCAGGAAAGGACCTTCGTGCCTCGCCGGGAAATCACTGAGATAAAAGATATCTATTGAGCCGCTAAGGTTGTCAATTGTTTCGAAAACCTGCTCCTGCTTCCATTGCGTTTCACGAAAACCGGGACTCGTAAATTCCATCTCCTCAAACCTGATCCTTGCGACAGTATGTTCGGGGAATTGCCATGCACGGGGAAGTATCTGACAAATTTCGTGGAGTGTCTCGGGGATTGATTTGCCTGCCTTGATGATAGCGGTTGTATCGTTTATTGCTGCCAGCTCTTTCAGCCGTTCCTGGTTGTCATAAACCAGCTGGTCTAAATCCACTGAGTCGGAAAGAGGCTTCCCGGGTTTATTGTTTTCGTCGGATGGCAGCATGAGCAATTATAGGATGAAGGGCTCAAAATTAGCACTTTCTTTTCAACTTTCGGCAACCCGGAAATGAAAATGTGCAGTATGGATTTAATCCAGTTTACACCGGGTGAACGAGCCACAGTATGCCAACAGCAATTGCAAGCAATCCCCCTGCAAGGGTGAACCACTTCAGGAAAACCTGCTTGTTTTTCATGACCGAATGAAAGGCAATAATTCCCAGGAAAAAGGCAAAAAAGACCATCGTCATTATGGTGCCTGCAGCAAAAGAAACCAGGTAGATAAAGGAATCCCAAACTGTCGGAAGCGCGAGTGACGGCAAAAGGGCAAACAGGTGGCTGAAGCCTGCAAAACCGTGGATGGTTCCGATGAAAAGTGCAGTGAGCCCGTTTTGTCTAACTGTCCTTGAATGCTGATGTTCATGATCAGACGTATCCGAGTGGGTATGCTTGTGAATATGGGCATATAGAAACGGATTGGTATGAAAATGGGTGTGGGGCTTGTTCCCATGCACATGATGCCTGTATGTGCGTACAATGGCCCATATCCCTATTCCGATCAGTAAAAGGCCTATCAGGGTGTCACTGTGCCGTGAGATGGCTTCAAGCGGCAGGAATTCCCTGAACAGGATGAACAGGAGGCCTATTAGGACCATGCCTATTGTATGCCCGATCCCCCATGACAGGCCAATGGCCCACGATTTCCTGCGGCTGTCGATGGCCAGCGGGGTGACTGCTGCAAGATGGTCGGGGCCGGTAACTACGTGAGCCACACTGGCAATAAAACCTGTCAGAATTGTTAACATAGGAATCGATTGAGGGAATAAAAGTAGACAAATTATATATACTTTTACCGGCACTAAGAAATAGCGTTAAAAGGTATTCATTCACCTGTTTATAAATTCAATCCCCCATCAAATCAATTCAGATAACCGTTACAGGGCTGGTCCAGGGAGTAGGGTTTCGTCCTTTTGTTCACCGGATGGCCCTTAAATACGGGCTTACCGGCTGGGTACTGAATACAAATGAGAATGTCAGGATAATGGTCAGCGGGAATCCAGCTGATATCGTTTCCTTTCTTACCTCCCTGGAGAAAGAGGCTCCCCCGGCCTCCATGATCGAGGATATCAGCGTGGAAGAGTCGGAAGGTGGGGGATTCGACGGGTTTAATATCCTCCACAGCCGGAATTTATCGGAAGAGATTACTGAAATCAGCCCTGATATTGCGGTTTGCCAGGAATGCATGGAGGATATTGCAAAGGAGGGTTCCCGCCTTGATTACGCCTTTGTGAATTGTACAAACTGCGGTCCGCGTTTCACCATCATCCGCGACCTGCCTTATGACAGGGACAAAACGACCATGCAGCCGTTTGCCATGTGCGACGCCTGTTTTAAGGAGTATGAGTCAGTCACCGACCGCCGGTTTCATGCCCAACCCACGGCCTGCATGGACTGCGGCCCGCAATATGAATTGTTCGTGGCGGGAAAAAAGGCAGACTGCGGCACAGGAGAAATTGCCGACCATGTTGCAGGGTGCCTAGACAGTGGCAGTGTTGCCCTTATCAAAGGGCTCGGGGGCATGCACCTGGCCTGTGATGCGCTAAATAAATCGGCAGTCGGGAAACTGCGTGCGGTAAAGAACCGCGAAGGCAAACCATTTGCCGTGATGTTCCGCGATATTGATGCGGTAAAGCAATTTGCCATAGTAACGCCAGCCGAAGAACAATCACTGCTGTCGTGGCGTCGACCAATCGTGCTTTTGTTCCTGAACGAACGCGGAACCCGGGCAATTGGAAAAAACCTCAATTCAGGGCTGAACCTGCTCGGCGTCATGCTCCCCTATTTACCCTTTCACCACCTGCTTTTCCGGCGATTAAAAACCCCGGCAATCGTTCTTACAAGCGGGAATTTCAGCAGCGAACCCATTCTCACCGATAACCGGGAGGCGATTTCTCAATTCAGCCCGTTAGTTGAGACCATAGTGCTTCATAACCGCGAAATTTTCAACCGGACCGATGACTCTGTCGCCAGGATCATGGATGGAAAAGAGAGGATCCTCCGCCGTTCGAGGGGTTACGTGCCCACACCCATCCGTACTGGTATGAATACCGATGGAATTCTCGCTTTCGGAGCAGAACTTGCCAACTGTTTTTGTGTCGGCAAGGGTCAGAAAGCATTTTTAAGCCAGCATATAGGCGACCTTAAAGGGTGGGAAACCACGCAATTTTATGAAGAGACCATCACGCGGTTCATCCAGCTCTTCAGGGTCACTCCTTCATTGCTCGC
>JBAXFZ010000058.1:0-14730 GCA_037139685.1 Bacteroidota bacterium | reverse complement strand
TAGAGGTAACTGCCATAAGTCGTTTTGTTTGCACCGTTATAGGTGACCGTGGTATCGGCAAGATTGATATATCCCCTTTGGATGCTGCAATTGGATGCCCAGCCAATAATAGCGGAACTGTCTTTATATATCGCAGTGGTCCCTTTCATTCCGGCAGGCGGGGGAAACTGTGCCAACATAAAAGCAGGGCAACAAAAAAGGGTGAGTATATATAGTAACCGCAAAGGTTTCATCTTTTTCAAATTCAAATCGTTTTCTGGAGCGAACCATACAAAAGTAGAAAAAAAACGGTCTATTGTCATTTATTTCTTATTTTTGCTCCAGGGGTTCCTTAGCAATTCAGCCGTAATGAGAATAAAGCGATTACTTACAGCCTGCCTGTTCCTGGTCATGTTTGTCCTGGTTTTTGCCGGTACCTCCTGCAAATCGAGGACAGCCATCTGCGACTCAAATCGCCAGAACAAGACCATGAAGATGAAAAAAAACAAGAGTTCCTACGGGACCAAGTACAGCTTCAAGTCCAGGCCCGTCAGGAAGGCCTATGTGATCCGCAATAAATCAAGATAACAGAGTCATGCGCCGGTTATCGTCCATGTTCCTCCTTACACTCCTGCTCCTAACCTCATCCTGCCATGTTGCCCGTTATGTATGGTGGAACTTTGCCGACATCCGTGACAGTGAAAAATTTCCTGTGCTTCCCATTGCGAAATCATCCTTATCAAAATCGTTAGTTCACTCTGATTCAAATATTAACATACTGTTACCTATACAATATGTTAAAATAAATAAATCACCACTCCTTGATGCTTTCCTGCAGGAACATGAAACAGTTGCTTTCCTGGTCATGAGGAATGACTCACTGGTTTATGAACGCTATTTTGGTGGTTTCTCCCGTGAATCGGTGCTTCCCTCCTTTTCCATCGCAAAATCCTTCGTATCTGCCATGATCGGTATTGCAATCAGCGAGGGCAAAATCAAATCGGTTGACGAGCCGGTCACAGATTTCATACCTGAGCTTACCGACCCAGGTTTCAGGAAGGTGACCCTGAAAAATCTTCTTGAAATGCGGTCAGGCATTAGGTTTAACGAAGGGTATGCCAGTCCATTCGGTGCGATGGGCAAATTCTACTATGGACTCAATCTCCGCAGGTACACCTTCGGCCTTAAAACCCAACTGCCACCCGGAGAATCCTACAATTACCAGAGCGCGAATACACAGCTGCTGGCCATTGTTCTGGAACGGGCTACAGGCAGGAAGCTGCCTGATTATATGGGTGAAAAGATCTGGCGGCCGATGGGGAGTGAATACGATGCCTCGTGGAGTGTCGACAGCAGGAGAAACGAAGAGCCCAAGGCTTTTTGCTGTATCAATGGCCGTGCTGTCGATTTTGCCAGGTTTGGCCAGCTTTACCTCCATCACGGGGTTTCCGGGGGGGACACGGTTATTCCCCCGGCATGGGTCAATGAATCCCTGAAAATATCGAACAATTCGCATGATTCGCAGAATTACCCGTATACATACCACTGGCGTTCAACACCCTCAGGCGATTTTTTTGCCAAGGGAATCCTGGGACAGTATATTTTTATCTCTCCTGCAAAGAAGATCGTGATCGTGAGATTCGGGAAAAAATCAGCTGATGTTGCCTGGGTTAAACTATTTACAGAGATTATCAAAAAACTCTAGTCTAAAATGCACGGGTTTTTATTGCACCCCGGTTTGCTGATATGAAAAACAAGCTGCCCGTAATTTATTCTATTACGGCTGAATTTCTCCAGGATCACCGTAAAACAGGCTGTGATCGGGATAATGCATCGATTGCTTTGACTTTTCGGGAGAGAAGGTGAAAAAAGTAAGCAATCCATTGGCGCACAAAGTGTTGTTTTTGTCATACAGCCCAACTTCGATATCCGCCAGGTTTCTCCGCATCTGCTTAACTTTCGACCTCAGGGTAATTGGCCCCTGGTCCATCCCGACTGTTTTGAGATAGCGGATATCGGCCTTTGAGGTGAAGCCTGCCGTCTTTAACTTTACCCAGACTGTCCAGCAGGCAATCTCATCCATCAGGGTTGCCTGGATACCTCCGTGAAGTATGTTGAAATAACCCTGGAAATTGTTTCCCGGTTGCCAGCGGCTGACAATTTCATCGCCCTCCTCGGTAAAATCAAGACGGAGTCCAAGGGGGTTGTCGGGAGAACAGCCAAAACAATTGTATCCTTCGAGGCGTGTGAAGGGGTTCCTGAGATGCTTCATGGGGGCAGGCAATGGGAGGATCCTGTTATTTCTTGACTTCTACTCCCTCTTTGTATTTGATAACCTTTGAAACCTTGCCTAACTCGTCGTATTCAGTCCATGGGCCTTCTTTCAGGCCATTCAGGTATTTGCCCGACAGTTTCACCTGGCCGTTGCGGTAATACTCTTTTGACAATCCCGACAATTTATTATCCAGGTAATTGTTGACCGACTGAAGGGAATCATTCTCGTAAAAGTTCTTCTGGATACCATCGAAATTTCCAAGCTTATAGTTGTATTCGGCCATTTTTTGCCCGCTTTTATTGTTCCATCTCGACGTCCCGTTCTTCAGATCATCCTTGAACCAGGATTCTTCCTGGATTTTGGCATTGTCGTAATAAAGGCGGTAAAGTCCGTTCCGTTTCCCGTTGGTGTAGTCTGTCAGTGCCACGGGTGTTTCGCTGAACGATCCGTAATTTATGGTCTGGCCATGGAGAACACCATTTTTGTAATGCTCGATCAGTGTGATTTTTCCACGGCGGTCGAATTGCAGGGAAATCCCGTCCTTAATGCCATTGGTGTAAAAATCAAGTTTATAGATGAAGTTGTTGGGGTAATAACCAACCCAGTTATTAACCTTTTTATTTGCAGCATATTCACCTTTATAGGAGATTTCACCCTGCTTCTCAATCCAGAACCCGACTTTGCTGCCAAATGAATCGGTACGGTTCACCGTATCAGGAGTCACAGGATCAGTTGCAGGTACCTGGGCAAATGTGTGGTGCGGGAGCACCAGGATCAACGCAGTAATAAAGATTAATATCGCTTTCATATTTTATAGGTTTTAGAAGACAAAATTATTGTAATTCTCCAAATAAATCAAACCTTTCGGCCCTGGTTATTTTAACTGAACTGATGGTTCCCGGGGCAAGCAAATAGCCGTTTTTAGGAATAAGCACTTCGTTATCGACCTCCGGAGAGTCATGTTCGGTGCGTGCAATATAATAATCCCCCTCTTCACGGTCGACAATCACCTTAAGCGTCTGGCCTACCTTCTCCTGGTTCAGGGCAAGCGAAATTCCCTCCTGTATTGCCATGAGCTCCTGCAGGCGCTGTTCTTTGACTTTGGGAGAAACAGTGTCCTTCAGCTTGTAGGCCGCAGTGTCCTCTTCATGCGAGTAGGTAAACACACCAAGCCTGTCGAACCTGGATTCCAGTATAAACTGTTTAAGTTCTTCGAATTCCTCTCGTGTTTCGCCCGGATATCCAACAATGAAGGTTGTACGGATTGCTACGCCGGGAATGGTTTTACGGATATTTTCGACAAGTTTGCGCGTGGCCGCCCCGTCAACTCCGCGATGCATCGATTTCAGGATGCGGTCGCTGATATGCTGGAGCGGGATATCCACGTAATTGCAGATATGGTTGTGGGCTTTCATGATTTCAAGTACCTCCGCCGGAAATCCGTCGGGGTAGGTATAATGCAGGCGGATCCACTCAACTCCCGGGATATTGCCGAGAGTGTCGAGTAGTTCGGGCAGAAGGCGTTTTTTATAGAGGTCGAGACCATAGTAGGTGGTATCCTGTGCAATAAGGTTGAATTCCTTGACCCCTGCAGCGGCAAGACGGGACACCTCTCCTACTATATCCTCCATCGGCCTGCTTAGGTGTTTGCCGCGGATCAGCGGGATGGCGCAGAATGCGCATTTCCTGTCACAGCCTTCGGCGATTTTAATATAGGCATAATGCGAAGGGGTTGTAATTATTCGTTCCCCGACCAGCTGCGATTTGTAATTGCCCCCGATATGGGTTATTATTTTTTGCAGATCATTCACGCCAAAGAATGCATCAACCTCTGGGATCTCAATTTTTAATTTTTCCTGGTATCTTTCTGAAAGGCATCCCATTACATAAACACGCCCAATCAGGTTATCCTTCTTGGCCTGGACGAATTGGAGGATTGTATCGATAGATTCCTGTTTGGCATCATTAATGAATCCGCAGGTGTTGATGATGGCGGTATCGATGCCTGAATAGTCGGTGGGGTCGAAGATCAGTTCGAACTGGTTCGCCTCGAGTTGTTTCATCAGGATTTCAGAATCAACAAGGTTTTTTGCGCAGCCCAGCGAAACAAACCCGATTTTATGAGCTCCGGTTTTGGTTTTCAAGAGTTAAAGATTAATTGAAGAGACTGTCGACAAATTCCACGCGGTTAAAAACCTGCAGGTCTTCGATTCCTTCGCCGACTCCGATATATTTTACCGGAATTTTAAACTGGTCGGAAATTCCAATGACGACACCGCCTTTGGCTGTTCCGTCGAGTTTTGTCAGTGCCAGCGCATTGACTTCGGTGGCTGCCGTAAATTGCTTTGCCTGCTCGAATGCATTCTGACCGGTTGACGCATCAAGCACCAGCAAAACCTCATGCGGAGCATCGGGTATAAGCTTTTGAATGACTTTGCGGATCTTCGAAAGTTCATTCATCAGGTTGATCTTGTTATGCAGACGGCCGGCCGTGTCAATGATCACTACATCCATTTCCCTCGCAATTGCCGATTTTACGGTATCATATGCCACGGAAGCCGGATCGGCGCCCATTCCCTGGGTGACGATTGGTACACCTACCCTGTCGGCCCAGATGGTGATCTGCTCAACAGCGGCAGCCCTGAATGTGTCGGCAGCTCCAAGCAGTACTGATTTCCCCGCTTTTTTCAACTGGAATGCCAGTTTCCCGATGGTAGTGGTCTTGCCAACGCCATTCACGCCAACCACCATGATAACATAGGGCTTTTTGCCTTCGGGGATTGTAAATTCAGTAAGGTCTTTGTTGTTGTTTTCCTGGAGCAGCGCGCCGATCTCCTCCTTTAACAGGGAATTCAGCTCTCCCGTGCCCAGGTATTTATCACGGGAGGCCCGTGACTGTATACGTTCTATGATCCTGAGGGTCGTTTCCACCCCGACATCAGAAGAGACGAGGATCTCTTCAAGGTTATCCAGGACTTCGTCGTCGACAGTTGACTTGCCAACGATGGCCTTTGAAATACGGCTGAAGATGCTGGATTTCGTTTTTTGTAGTCCTTGGTCAAGACGTTCCTTTTTCTCGCGTGAGAAAATGTTAAAAAGCCCCATAAACTACTTTTTATATATAAAAAAAGCTTTTTTCCGCAGAAAAAAGCTTTTCAGTGAAAACAAATATTCTTTAGTTTTCTTTTGTTGCTAAAAAGTCTTTAAGCATTTCATTCGCAACAATGGTTTCTTTGAAAACGAAAGCTCCTGATTTAGGGGACTTAACCATCCGTATGACTTTTGTAAAATCCTTCCCGGAGGTAGCTTTAAACGAAGCAACTACTTTCTTTGCCATATCTCGAGTTATTTAATTTCTTTGTGGACAGTTTTTTTCTTTAAATAGGAATTGTACTTTTTCAGTTCAATTCGTTCAGGAGTGTTTTTTTTATTCTTGGTTGTAATGTACCGTGATATACCAGGTACGCCACTGGCCCTTTGCTCAGTACATTCCAGAATTACCTGAATCCGTTGGTCTTTGCTCTTTTTTGCCATCTTGCGACTTCTTTATTTTTCGGGACTGCAAAATTAAACTTTTTCCCGGGAAAAACAAAAATAATTTCATACTTTTATTTCACAGATGAATATCAGCACCTTGGGGTCCTCCGGATGGTTCAATTAATTACTTTTACACCCGGTAAGATTGCTTCTGAGAAATACCTGACTAGCCCGGGTACAAATTTAGTCAAAAAACATGAGCCTCTGGAATTCTTATATTGTTGGTTTTAAGGCCTACCTGCAACTTGAAAAATCGCTGTCGGGCAATTCTGTCGAGGCTTACCTTCATGATGTAGCCATGCTTACGCAATTCCTTGAGACGAAAGGTCTCTCCTTCGGCCCCGAAAAGGTGGAACTGCACCACCTGCAGGAATTCCTGAAATGGATAACCGAGCTGGGGATGACTGCCCGCACACAGGCCCGCGTCATATCAGGATTAAGGGCGTTTTACCATTACCTTGTTTTAGAAAACCTTGTCAGAAAGGACCCGACTGAAATGGTCGAACTGCCCAAGATCGGCATGAAATTACCTGTCACCCTGAATGTTGCCGAGATTGACCAGATGATCGGCAAAATAGATCTCAGCACACCCGAAGGAAAGCGCAACAGGGCGATGCTCGAAACCCTTTACGGATGCGGGCTTCGCGTTTCAGAACTGGTGGGGCTTAAAATCTCTAACCTTTATTTCAACGAGGGGTTTATAAAAGTGACCGGGAAAGGTGACAAGGAACGGCTGATCCCGGTTGGCAGCGTAGCCCGGGCAGAGATCGCATATTATCTTTCAAATGTCAGGCCTGCCATTAATATCAGGAAGGGCCAGGAGGACATCCTGTTCCTGAACCGCAGGGGTTCCGGGCTGACCCGCGTCATGATATTCATGATGGTGAAAAAACTTGCCCTTATGGCCGGGATTAAAAAAAAGATCAGTCCGCATACCTTCCGCCACTCATTTGCAACCCATCTTGTAGAAGGGGGTGCCGACCTCCGTGCGGTCCAGGAGATGCTTGGACATGAATCTATCACCACCACCGAAATTTATACCCACCTGGACAGGGATTACCTGAGGGCCACGATAATAGAATTTCATCCAAGAAACAGCAAAACAGCCGCTTCTACTGTTATTTGAAGGGGGAATTCGGCTCCCTGGCCATGTGGTTGTAGACCATTTTATCCATGAAACGGGGAAAGAACTTGTTCAGCAATACAGTCATTTTTCCCTGGGTGGTAAGAATAAGCCGCTCTTTTTTATTTTTGACAGCCTTCATGATAAGACTGGCAACCACATCAGCCGGCATCAGTTTTCCTTCGTCCAGCGGGGTCTCCCCTTGCGATGACCCGTCTTTTGACAAAGCTACGTTCCGAATGTTGGATGCGGTAAAACCAGGGCAGGCGATCAGCACATGCAGCCCCTTTTTCATGTTCTCGATGCGGATCACCTCCAGGAATCCCTGCATGGCGAATTTCGAAGCGGAATATCCCGTTCGTCCCGGAAGTCCTTTATAACCGGCAATCGAGGAGACACCGACCAGTGAGCCATGGCTTTCCAGTAAGTAAGGCAAGGCATATTTTGTGCAGTAAACCGTTCCCCAGAAGTTTGTATCCATCAGCCTGCGGATCACATCCAGGTCAACCTCGCTGAAGAGCGCACGCATGGATATTCCCGCGTTGTTGATCAAAACGTCGATCTTCCCGAATTTCGCAATTGCTGTTTCAACCAGGGCCCTGCAATCGGACTCTATGCTGACATCGGTTGGCACAAAAACGACCCCGGGTGAGATTTTGAGTAAATTGTGGTCGATAGCTGCACTGCGAGAAGCAAGGACCAGCCTGGCTCCCTGGCGGGCACATTCAAATGCCAGCGCTTTTCCAATACCGGAGGAGGCCCCGGTTATGATGATGACTTTGTCTTTCATGTCAATTGGCAAATGGCGAAATTGTGAAAAAGCGAAATTAAGCAATTTAGGATTTGATTCCATTTTGTATATTCGTAGAATATATTGCACAATGACAGAGCGTGAATTATTTTACCGTTACCTTGGATTGCCATCATTTTATCCGATGGCCCTTGAAATCGTCAAGGCTGAGGGAATTTACCTCTATGGCAGTTCTGGGGAGAAGTTTATCGACCTGGTAGCCGGGATTTCGGTCAGCAATGTCGGACACCGTCATCCCGGCGTGCAGGATGCGATCCGCGACCAGCTGGACAAATACCTGCATATCAATGTCTATGGCGAGTTTGTCCAGGCCCCGCAGGTTCGTCTTGCAGAACGGCTGGCCGGGTTGCTTCCCGAAAAGCTCGATTCGGTTTATTTTGTCAATTCGGGCAGTGAAGCCATCGAAGGCGCTTTGAAACTGGCAAAACGGTTTACCGGCCGAACCGAGGTGATCTCTTTTATCGATTCATACCATGGCAGTACGCATGGTGCCCTGAGCATCCTAGGCAAAGAGCCGCTTAAAAATGCATTCCGCCCCCTCCTGCCCGACACCCGCCTGATTGAATTCAACAATTACTGCCAGCTTGAAAAAATTTCAACCCGTACCGCCTGTGTTGTGATAGAGATGATCCAGGCAGAGGCCGGGATCATACCTGTTGAAGCCTATTTTATCAACCAGCTGAAGAAACGGTGCGCCAGGGATGGAGCCCTTATTATAGTTGACGATGTGCAGATGGGTATGGGGAGAACGGGCAAACTATTCAGTTTTGAGCATTACGATTTTGTTCCTGATATCCTCGTCCTTGCCAAGGCCCTGGGTGCCGGATTGCCTCTGGGTGCCTTTATCTCCGCCAGGAAAATGATGGATACCCTGGCATTCAACCCCGAACTGGGGCATATCACAACCTTCGGCGGCCACCCCCTGAGCTGCGCCGCAGCATTGGCAGGTCTCGATATCCTGCTCAGCGACCAGTTGATCCCGGATGCCGTGGAAAAAGGGAAAATTTTCGAAGACAGGCTGTACGGTCATCCGGCAATTGCTGACATCAGGCGCAGCGGTTTGGCACTCGGGGTTGACCTGGCGAACCCGGAAAAGAGGGGACCCTTTATGCAGGCTGCCCTGCAAAACGGGATCATCATCGACTGGTACCTGTTTAAACCGGCAACTTTCCGTATTGCCCCTCCGCTGACCATCACCCTCGATGAGATTAACCTGGCCTGTGAAAAACTGCTTGCTTCCCTTGATTCTTTAAATGCCGGATGAGCCATGACTGTATATCTTCTGCCTGATGAACCCTTTTTTCCTCCGGTTGAAGAGGCGGAACCCGACGGACTGATTGCCATTGGCGGGGATTTGTCGGTGACCAGGCTTTTGCAGGCATACGCACAGGGAATTTTTCCCTGGTTCCTTGAAGATGAAGATTATTTCTGGTATTCGCCCGACCCCAGGATGGTATTGTTTCCTGAACAGTACAGGCTTCCAGCATCACTGAAACGCATTATTAACAGCAACCGTTTCGAAGTACGCACCGACACCGGTTTCGCCCGGGTGATCCGTTCCTGTTCCGAGGCCGGGAGGACGGGCCAGGATGGTACCTGGATCAGCGGGGAGTTTATTGATGCATATACGGAACTTTACAACCATGGCTATGCCCACTCGGTCGAAACCTACTTCCAGGGAGAACTTGTCGGAGGACTTTACGGGGTATCAATAGGCGCTGCCTTTTTTGGTGAAAGCATGTTTTTTAAGATGAGCAATGCATCGAAAGTTGCATTTCACGGGTTGGTTGAACTTTCTAAAAAGCTGGAATTCAGATTTATTGACTGCCAGGTTGAAACATCGCACCTTACGAGCATGGGTGCCAGGCTGGTGGCAAGGAGAGATTACCTTGAACTGCTTACTGAGGCTATTAAAAAACCGACCCTGAAGGGACCATGGAAATAAAAAAGAGGCTGCTACCCGGGAATAATCCCGTTGAAACAGCCTCTCCCGTAAAATTGCCCGGGTTAATTTATACCGAGCCGTTTCCTGATATCTTTCGGAATTGAATTTTTATTCACCATGATATCCATGGTCTTCAAGCGTACATAGGCTTCGGAAGCGTAGAAATATCCCTTGTATGGACTGCCGCCGGCCTCGGCTCCCCATGAATTCTTGATATAATAGTACTTTACACCATTCTGGTCTTTTGCAATGCCCGTAAGGTGCATTCCATGGTCGTCGGTGGTCTGGTAGTTGTCAAATTCGGTCTGGCGCATCTCCTGGGTGATCTTCTTTTCAGGAACCGGTTTGTCAAATTTATAAAGCAGTTTATCCTTCTCCGTGTCTGACAGCTTTGACCATTTGGCACTCTCCATTCCGGCTGCTTCTGTGGCATTTTTATCAGGCACAACGGCAACGCCGTTTTTCCATGAAAAGCCCTTTTCGCTGACATCGGCGCCCCAGACAACAGTGTAGCCATTGTCGATTGAGTTATCAATTACCCTGATCAGGTCATCGAGGGGTATGTTGTACACCTGGCCCATTTCCCAGTTGTCGGGAACCTCGAGGATGAACCTGCTATCGAATGGATGATGGTTATAGGAACTAAGTTCCACATAATCGTCGGCATTTAGACCAAGCATACCGGCAAAGGATTTAGGGGTATATTCAGTGCCTTTATAGGTGAATTTCTCGGGAACCTTGCCAAGATAGGCATCCAGCAATCCTTCGAAACCCTGGTGCCACACCGGAGTAAGTTTTTTGTTTGAATTTTTCAGAACGGCATCGACATCTGCGCTCAGCACGGCATCCATCTCCCCGTGAACGGGGTTCGGCTCATTGATTGTCATGCCTGAATAGGCCGCCTCGGGGACCATTCCATACTTCCTCAAAACACTGGTTACGTCATGTGCGGCTCCACCCCCGCCGAAATTGTGTTTCCCGTTGAAACGGATATAGAGGGAAGCTTTATCGGAGTAACAATTACGAACGCAGAACATCTCGGATAAATCAAAGGTATCTTTGCCTGTACGCAACAGTTCAGATTCAAGGAATGAAATGGCTGAATAGCTCCAGCATGTACCGGAACGATACTGGTTTTTAATGGTGGTGGCCGGAAGCTGTTTCACTATGGTGAATACATAGCCTGAATCGGATTTCTTCTCTTTTTCTTTATCCTGGGCAAATCCTGTGGAGATGGCGGCCAGGAACAAACAGGTCAGCAAGGTTGAGTAAATGAACTTCATAAAGTTGAATTTGGAGATTTGAATATTTGAATATTTTTAATTCAATTTAACGGTTTCAAATTTAATGAGATTACCATGACATCCAAAGGTTTTTCTTTAACCTGCAACATTTTAACGATAAACATGGTTCAACGCCTGATGTTGATTGAACGGACACTGTGCAGTACATGAAGGAGCCGTGAACGGTTAGGGTGAATTTATTCAAAAGGATGGGGCTGATCGAAATCGGGACGGTAAAACCGGTTGCTTTCAAATTCCTGGATCCATCCATTGCAGAGCCCGAGGTTTTCCATTTCATCCACTACCTGCCGGTACTCGTTTTTTGTCACGCAGCGTCCTATTTTCCTGTGATTTTTAACCCGGCCTGTTGGATAATACTGCGACATAAGCGATACATGTATCCTGGGAGAAATCTCCTCTGCCAGGAAACGCATGATTTTTATGCTGTTTTCAACATGACCGGGCAATACCAGGTGGCGCACGATGATTCCGGATTCCGCCTCGTTTTCTTCGTCCCTGATCAGCACGGCACCCTTCTGGTACATCATCTCTTTAAGCGTCTTTACAGCAAACTCGGGATAATTGCGTGCCCCGGAATATTCAAGGGCGAGCCAGGGATCCAAATACTTGAAATCGGGCAGGTAAACCCCGATGACACCTTCAAGCAGCCGCAGCGATTCAGGCTTTTCATAACCATTGGTATTGTAAACCCAGACAGGCTTATATCCAAGCGAATGAATGATGGCGATGATCACCTGTACCTGGGGAATGAAATGTGAAGGAGAGACAAAACCCACACGGCTGATCCCCTGGTCAAGGATAGCCGTGATCCTGGAAATTACCTCGGGCAGCTCCATTTTATTCTCTGAATGGCCGATCCTGTTATCGCTGATCTGGATATTCTGACAATATATGCATTGAAGGTTGCAATTGGAAAAGAAAATGTTGCAGATGCCCTTTTTTCCGCTGATAGCAGGCTCCTCCCCGTGATGAATGCAAATTGAAGCGATGGAGAAGGATGCATCGCTTTTACAAAAGCCGGTCCCTGCAACCAGCCGGTTGGCGTGACAGTTTCGCGGACATAGTGTACAATCTTCCAGTTGCTTCAACGGGCCTGTGAAGGCATCATAAATCATGGCCTGCTTTCAATTTTTCAGTATTTTTACAAGGCACAAAACTACATATAATTGATGATTGATCTGAAGAAATACACCCATATCATATGGGACTGGAACGGCACCCTGCTCGACGATTCCTGGCTTTGCGTGGATGTGATGAACGGGATGCTTAAAGAGCAAAACCTTCCTCCTGTCACCCTTGAAATTTACAAGGAGTTGTTTGATTTTCCGGTCAGGGACTATTATCTTAAATTGGGTTGGGATTTCGACAAAGAACCCTTCGAAATGGTAGGAATGAAGTTCATCAACAGGTATAATAACCGGCAGGGCCAAACCCGGCTGCACGGCGAATCGAAGCATGTACTGGAACGGTTTGCAGTCGCCGGATATTCGCAGAATATCCTGTCGGCCAGGGAGGTGCAGAAACTTATAGCCGAAACCAGGCTCCTGGGAATCCATCACTTTTTCGACAGGATTATCGGTTTGCAGGACCATTATGCGCACAGCAAGACCGAAGTTGGCAGCAGCTTCGTCAATGAAATTTCAGTTCCGAAGGGGAAAATATTGATGATCGGGGATACGATACATGATGCGGATGTGGCAAATGAGATCGGCATCGATTGCGTATTGATTCCCAATGGCCATAACAGCGCATCCCGCCTGGAAAAACTTAAAACCGTGCAAATCTCGAGCCTCGCAGAACTGGGCGAACTGGCTTCGATGCTGGCTTTAAGATATACCCCGTAGGCCGGGCAGTTAACGGATTTTTGAAAGAAGTTCCTTGTGGGCTTTGAAGTAACCCGAGTTCAGGATGATCTCCTTATATGAAATATCATGCAGGATAGCCTTCTGTGCGGGTTCGCTGATCTTGTCAGATTCTCCCGTTAATGCATAAATGGTAGCCATGTTATAATAGGCATCTGCATTGTTCGCATCAAGTTTCAGTGCCAGTTCGCAGGCTTCCAGGGCCTCCCGGTATTTGCCGAGTTTTTTCAGTGTACCGGCCTGGTAGCTGTAGAGGTTTGAGCGAAACGGTGATTTTTCAATGGATTTGTTGATGAACTTCAAGGCTTTATCATACATTTTAATCCCGTAGAAATAAATATGGATTAACAGGAATGTATCTGAATCGAAATCCGGAAGTTCAACATCAATCTCGCCGATTGTTTTGAAAAATGGCACAAATTTTTCAAATCTTGACTTAACATCGGCATTGCTGGTAAAGATCAAAGGCTTTTCAAGGTTGAATTTTTCAAAATTAGTCTCCACCTTGGCCCGGTCGGCCATCTGTTCGGTAAGTTGGCTGACCTGTTTCTGGAGAAGCTGGATTTCAGAATCCTTTATTTTAAGCATTGAATCAAATGTCTGTAGATTATTTTTCTCTCTTTCCTTGTACACGTCTACCTTTTCGGTATAGATCTTATACAGTAATCCAAAACCTGTAAGAGAAACAATAATAGGGCCGGTGACTTTAATTAATTCAAAGATTTCAGCAGTACTCATGGTAAATTGTGTTTGTTACCGCCTGATCATTCTTCAGGCAAATGCTCCCTTTTTCCAACAAATATAGGATAAAATTGAAACAGAAAAAAATGGATGACCTGCCCCTCTCCTTCCGGCGGTAAATGGTTAAAACAGGAAATAACTGCGAGGTACCCGGGACGATCATGGCATCGGGTGTCCGTTTATCCTGATCGCCATGGTGAATAAGGAACCAGTAAAACCCGGGAGTTGCAATTTGTTTTACATTTGCTGTATGAAACACCGCTGGTTTTAGGTTCACAATGAATAACCGGCAATAACATTAAATTATGGCTACTTTAAAGTTTTCTGACCAGCCCTCCAACTTTCTGACTCCTTGTTCCACTGTTTTCATGGTCATCTTGGCCCTTTTATTTTGCGCCGGAAAGGGCCAGGGACAGACTGTAAAAGGATCTGCCATGCAGATGCACAGGATTTCGCTAAAAAAGAAAGCAGCGGAGGACCAGAGGGAGGCCGGGAAACATATGGTAGGGTTTGTGAGCCGGCTTCCGCTTGAACAATCTGATAATGAAACCAGAAAAGCTTATGAATGGATCAACCAAAAAAGGGAATTCCCTGTTGAATTCATTACGCTGAAGGATATCCTGAAACGGCCGGGGATTCTGGCAAAATATTCTGTGTTGTGGTTTCACAGGCCCGATACTACTGCTCTTTCGGGTGACGAGGTCAATAAGCGGCTTTTAACGGATTTAAAAACCTATGTTGAAAACGGAGGCAGGCTACTTCTGTCACTCAGGTATGTGCATTATCTCAATGATCTGGGATTTGAAAAGCAAATAATTGAGGACAGCACGAAAAAATGCATTGATGAGGGATACGGGCGCAAGCTTGGCTTTCATGCCTTCAGGGAGCACCCGGTATTCAACGGGATGAATGGGGGTGCCTATATTTACCGGCCGGTCACCGACATAACCACCAGGATTTCAGGTTTTTTTGGCGATCATGTTCCGCAAAACGGCAAGGTGGCGGGTATCGACTGGGATTATATTTTTCTGCGCGAAAGCACCAAAATCATTCTAGAATACACTCCCGGCAAGGGGAAGGTGCTGGCTGTGGGTGGCTATATAAATTTTAGCGGGGAGAATCTCAACAGGGCACACCTTGAATTATTCGCCTC
>JBAXFZ010000057.1:0-14894 GCA_037139685.1 Bacteroidota bacterium | reverse complement strand
TGAGGATCATTCTTCCGAGAGTGGGGCAGGCTCCCGGATCAAACCTGCCTGCCGCAGGCTGAACGCGGAAAGATCAGCAGAACCATTAAACATCTTAATACTAAAGTCATGAAAAAGATAATGTTATTCGCCATGATCAGCATAATGCTGGTTATGGGAGAGAGCTATGCAACGGAACTGAAATCTGTTGTACCCTCCCCGCCGGGAATATGGATCAGAATTGACATCTCGTTCCACAGGCAGAAATCAAATTGTAAAACCGGGTTTGGATTCTGTATTGATTTCACAGTAGGTGGCGACAGGCCAAACTTTACCTCCGATCAGAACCTGTGCCCGGTAAAAGGCCAGCTGAACGACAAAAATCAACTCATCATAGAAGTCACGGCAGAGGCCCTGGCCAACTATGAGTTCGGGTCAACACTGCCCTATTTCAAAGACAAAACGAGCATCAGGATTGAAGAGCCCTACACCCTCTCGGCAGCAACCTGCAGGGCCCTGGGGGCAGCTATGCCGGTTACGATCAAGGCCGGATCTTATCCCGTATCTTTTGCAAATGGCATCTACACAATCGTGATCCAGTTATGACAGGTTTGCCTTAGCTGCTGTCCTGTAAAAATTCAAAATCCCTTTCAGGCTGCATTTCAGCCCCCGGCAACTGGCAAATGAGTTGGGGGAAAATCTGGCAACGGGGGTTTGAAAGGCTGTTGGAATTTTATTTTTTTATGGGACAGCTCCGGGGCAAATGCCTGGTAATGAAAAATAATCATTAACAAAACAGTCTTATGAAACCGATTCCATTTTTGTTGAGAGCCGCTGTCCTGGCAATGTTTTGTTTTATGCTTGCAGGATGCAAAACGTTTGTCAGACTAAATTACGGGATGCTCCCGCCGGGAGATGAAACCCCCGATGGGCTGGTTGCCTTCCTGGAAAAGCATAGGTTTCCTGCAAATGACCTCTACCTGTTTAAAGACTCAGCATCCTATTTTGCAGCTATGAGAAACCCTGTATTCGTAACGAATTTTTTAAGCAACATGAACTTTGACCGGAATGGATCCCTGATCCGTCGCGACACAACACTGTGCCAGTGGTCGGGAGCCGGCCTGATCAGGGAGTTGAATCCTGATTCAGCCTACAGGGTGTGGCCGGGATTGCGGCTTGATCAGATACTGCCGCACATCGAGCCATTCGGGAAAAACAAATCAGGCCAGCAGGGAGCGGAGAAACCTGATTTTACGATTGTTGTTACCTGGGCGAAGTTTATCGGAAAATACAACTACCGCCTCTTTAACCTGGCCGACGCGGTAAAAGCAAATAAAAAAGCAAGGATCAGGGTGATCTGGCTCAATGTCGACATGCAGCAAAGCTGGCACGTGGCAAAGGAGCAAAGGATCAATTTCAGATAACCTTACGGGATTCCCCGGGTACGAATAAAGATTATAATTCAGGATTATGAAACCGGATAACAGGCAAACAGGTGCATGCGATCAGGGGGGTTGGCGGAGTTGTTTTGTTATGTGTCTGTCTGATACCTGCCCTGGTATTTTCCCAGAACCTGGTGTGGCATGATACCGTAGTAATGGCTGATTTGAAAAAGCTGTTCCTTAAAGGAACCAGCCTGGTGAAATTCAGCCTGAACCAGGACCTTGAGTATTCCCTTACCTGTTCAAACCAAATGCTCATAAACAGGTCACAACAACCGAACCTGTGCCAGCTGTCGCTATTGCAGCATGCCCGGCTTCAGTCAACCCTGAACGGCAGTACCAGATTAAGGATCATCAGTTCATTTGTCCATGATCTGGGGTATGAGACTCTCTTCGACAGTATATCACGGTTTCAGCCTGATGAAAATACGCTGACAACACGCGCAGAGGTGAAAATCACCCGGAACTTCCTTTTCTCGGTCTTTTCCCAGGTTACAACCAGGCTCTTCAACAGCTATATTTATTCGACCGGTCAAACCGGCAAGGTTGCCCGGTCACTCACAGGATCATTCTGCACTCCCATGGTCTGGACATTTTCTGCCGGCTTCGGTTGGACCGTTCCCGACTTTTTTACACTGGGGTTTGGACTGTCCTCGGGGAAATTTACCTATGTCAGGAACAAGGCGATTTTTGATCAGCCCGGGGTGCCCTCTTTTTATGGCGTACCAAAGAACAAGAATCACACCATCGAATATGGACTGAGTTTGCATATGCTCATCGACCATGAATTTAAGAAGCGGGTCCATTGGAATTGCGACATGCTGGTGTTTAAAAACTATCTCAAGCCAACCGACCTGGTCATGACAAATCTTGTCGGGATAAGGATTGGCAAATTCATTACAACCAGTTTCAGGAGTAATGTGACCTATGAATCGGCCGTAACCAGGAAGGTGCAGATAGAAAATATTATCTCCCTGGGATTGAGTTTTCATTTATGAGTTGTGAATAAGTTAACAGAATGATCGGTTTTGTGTTTGGAAAATAAGTAATTTTGTCTCTCCAATTCTCAACCTGCTATGCTAAAGATCACAAAACATCCGATACTGGAGATACAAGAGACGCAAAAAACCGAATTTTTATTTGAAGGCCAAAAGGTCATTGGCGAAAAGGGATTTACAATTGCAGCAGCCCTGCACCAGGCAGGTCACCCGGTGCACAGTCACAGTCTGACCAATCGTGAACGGAGCCTTGAATGCGGAATCGGGAAGTGCGGGGCCTGTGAGATGCTGGTCGATGGGCAGGTTAAGCGCATCTGCATCACAACCGTCGACGGCGTTCGCGAAGTAGGTGAAATTCCCCGTGATTATGCACCTCAGCGGGTCCCGGTGAAAAAGGAGGTTCCCCTGAACGTTTACAAAACGACAGTGGCAATCATCGGTGCAGGTCCGGCTGGACTGGCAGCCCGTGAAGAGCTTAACAAACACAAGGTCGACAACATTGTCATTGATAACAATGATAAGATCGGCGGGCAGTTTCTCATGCAGACCCACCAGTTTTTCTTTTTTGAGAAGATCCTGAAATTCGGGGGAATGCGCGGATTCGACATCGCCAAGACACTGGCCGGCGACAACCGCGACGGTATTTTTCTAAATTCAACGGTGTGGGATATCCTGGAGGGAGGCCGGATTGCAGTGAAAAATATCCGCACCGAGGAGATATTTTATGTGGATGCCGAAAACCTGATCGTGGCAACGGGTGCGGTCCCCTTCATGCCTGCCTTCGAGAACGATGATCTGCCGGGCGTGTATACGGCTGCTGTTGTCCAGAAAATGATGAACCAGGAACTTACCCTGCTTGGCAAAAACATTCTTACGGTTGGGGCAGGAAATATTGGTTATTTAACCTCCTACCAGCTAATGCAGGCCGGCGCCCGCGTGAAGGCCATTGTCGAAGCCATGCCCGGCGAAGGCGGCTTCCCTGTCCAGGCCAACCGGGTAAGGCGTCTCGGTATCCCTATCCTTACATCACATATCCTGCTGAAGGCCATCCCAAATGCAAATCACGATGGCATCATTGGCGCAGTGGTTGCGGAATGCAAAAACTTCAAGGCTATCCCGGGGACGGAAAAAATCATCGACGGCATAGATGCCATCAATATCTGCACAGGTCTTGTACAGGATGACCAGCTGCTGATCAAGGGAAATGAGATTTTTGGCCGCCGTTGTTTCGGCGCCGGGGATGCCATACGCATAGGCGAGGGCACCAGTGCCGTGCTCAGGGGGCGGCAGGCTGCCTTTGATGTTCTCCAGGAGATGGGCGAACATTATGAATATGACGAATACCTGGCTTTGTCGAAAGAGTATATCGATTCGCAGCAGCACCCCGTAAGGGTTATCCCGGAAGCTGCACAGCCCGGTGAAACCCGGATGAACGAAAAGGGGTTCGTGCTGATCGACTGCCTTTATGGGTTCGCTTGTAATCCCTGTGCTTTTGCCTGTCCGCACGGGGCCATCACCAAAACTTCAACGAGCACCGTACCCGAAATCGATTTCGGCAAGTGCATCGGTTGCATGGATTGTGTATTCCAGTGCCCCGGCCTGGCGATATTCGGGTATAACCTTAAGAAAGACTGGCTTTTCCTGCCGATTGAATATGAAGTTTCAGAAAAATCGGAGTGTTACCTGGTTGATAATTACGGGAAACAACTGGGTGAAGGGGTTGTTGAAAAAATTCTGCGCAAACCAAACAAAACAAACATTGCTCGCGTCAGGTCGCTGACGCTCCATGGCACGGAACTTAGCCTTGTAAGGGGTTTTATTGTGAAACAAGATTATCCTGATGCCATTGAATTTAAACCATACAGGCAGGAGGCAAGGGAGGAGACCTATGTGTGTCATTGCGACGATGTAACCCTGGATGAAATCCTGGATACCATCGGCGACCGCAAATTTATCTCGGTCGACGAGGTTAAACACACCACCCGGCTTGGGATGGGGGCCTGCCGCGGGAAACGGTGCATCAAACGGCTGAAGTCAACCTTATCAGGATCGGGGATTTCGATCGTTGGCGAACCAACGCCCCGTGGCCCCTTGTCGAACCAGGTCTCCATGGGAGAGCTCTATCCCAGGCTGGCTCATGAAAATGTGATCACCAGCCTCACAGGGCAAAAGCCTGAAAAAATCAGGGTAAAATCGCTGGTCGCCGGCGGAGGAATCGGGGGAAGCGCCCTGTTCCGGTACCTGGGTGAAGCCGGGATGGAACCCGTGCTGCTCAACTATGGCCGCGGGGCCTCGTGGCGCAACATTGCCGGCGGACGCCCGAACTTCTCACTTCCCGAGTTGTCGGATATCGCCACCCATAACCATGAAATTTTCAAGGAGCTCCAGGGACTTCATAATGTCGATTACCGCAAGGGACTTTATGTGACCTTCGCCCACGATGAGGCCATGTATAAAGCGTTGGTCGAATCCATGTCATGGTCCGATGCCTATATGGTAGATCCTAAGGATTTTGCAAAGGAAATTTCCCCCGGCATAAATCCCGATCTCACCAGTTACCTTGCAGCTTTGATCACCCGCGATTGCTGGCAGGCCACACCCGGAAGGGTCATCGACCTGATCCGCCGTATCGGGATCGACAAGGGGGGCAGGGTAGAAGAGGATTGCAAGCTTGTCAATGTCAGCAAGGAAAACGGAATGTTCACAGTCCTTGTCCAGAACCACCAGCACCGCTATGTTGAATATGTAACCGAAGTTTTCATAAATGCTTTGGGTCCAGAGGGAGAGAAATTTGCCAGGCAGATTGATATCGAAACAGGTCTCTACCCGGTAAAGCACCAGGCGTTTATCACACGGAGGCTGCCCATGCTTGGGAAGGGTGGAATGCCGCTGCCTATGCTTATAGACCGCAGGCGTTACAAGGGGTTCAGCGCTGTTTACGGTCAGCAGCTTGCCGAAACCGGGCAGATCATAGGGTGTGCATCACCGGCGGTTGAACCGATGGAATCGGGGAAAAACATAAAGGTAAATTCGGGTGATTTTGTTGAGATAGCCTCGGAGATCTTTACCAACTGGCTTCCGGAACTCTCTTCAGTGGGATTCCAGGCAGTTTGGGCAGGATACTACGTGGAACCCCGCATGATAATCGACCCCGAACTCGGGCTATTCCTTGGCCTTCGCGGACAGGGATTCATGCTTGGACAGTACCTCGCCAAAATTTATGTGGATAAGCTTTTGGGCAAACCGGCGCCATCATACTTCGACCGGCTCAAGCTAAACGGCGACGGTATGCTTGAAAAGGCCTTCAAATAAAATTGTGCTGTTTGCCCGCAATCAAATTTATTTTTTTACGGGTGTTCGTGATTATTTCGCCATTTACTCACAATCACATTATTTTTTAAGGGTGTTCGTGATTGCTTCGCAATTCGCCATTTCGCCATTTCGCCATTTTTTGCTCATCCCCTTATAAACAACGCCTTAATAATATGGCTGGCCATCCTGGGGTTTTCCTTGAGACGGCGTGTTGAATAGCCAAACCATTCCTTGCCGAAGGGGACATATACCCTCATGACATGACCTTTGTCAGCAATCGATTTGCGCAAATCAGGGGTAACTCCAAATAGCATCTGGAACTCATATTTGTCTTTCGGGACCCCGTATTTTTCGATCAGGCTGTAGGCACCCTCCACCAGTGGTTTATCATGCGTGGCAATACCGGGATACATCCCCTGTTTGAACATATACTCCAGGTCTTCAAGGTAATGGTCGTTTATCTCCTGGTACTTCTTATAGGCAATGCTTTCATGTTCAACATAGATGCCTTTGCAAAGGCGGAAATTCAAAGGGATTTCGGGACTGTGGATGTTTTGCAGACCGCTGATATCATCCAGTGTCCGTTTCATATAAGCCTGCAGGACAAGACCCACATGTTTAGGAAACTCCCGGTGCAACCTTCTGAAAAGTGTCAATTCCAGGTCGGTACATTGGGAGTCTTCCATGTCGACCCTGACAAAATTTCCGTAAGCGGCTGCTTTGGCAACTATTTCGCGGATGTTGAGGTAACAGGCTTCCGTATCGATAAGCAACCCGAAACTGGTTGGTTTGAGTGAGTAATTGCCATCAATATTTTCCTCCTGGATCCGTTCAATGATCTCAAGATAAGCATTCTTGTTCTCGGTTGCCTCTTCAAGCCTGGTAATGAATTCACCCAGGAGGTCGATGGTTATTTTGATATTTTGCCGGTTGAGCGAATGACATACTTTCACTGCATCGTCGATGTTTTCACCGGCAATGTATTTCTTCGAAAAAATCCACACCAGCCTTTTGGGCATTAGCGGGAGTAGCTTGGTTATCAATTGGTTGATCATGGTATGGGAAAATTTGGGGTTCAATCACGACTACAAACTTACAGAATAATCTGATTTCTGTCCACTGCGATGGACAAACAGCCTATATTTGCCAAAAAGCAGAATATTTGTTTTTGCAGTTACGATTAACAGGTAAGGATTATTGTTCATCGGAATAATAAAGCAGCCCGTATGGCTGATCGCACCACCCGATCCTGTTTTAATATGATCCGGATTTGATCAGGTATTTGGTATTCATCAAATTAATTTTTACTTTTGCAGACTTTTTCAGGTGAAAATTGAAAGACCGGGAACAATATAAGATTGCCTTCAGCGGGTTGAAGCCAGGCACGCATGAGTTCGGGTTTAAGATAGGTAAATCCTTCTTTGACCGGGTTGATGATACGGAGATCGGGGATGGAGATGTTTCCGTGACCGTAACGATGGCAAAGGAAGAGCGCATGATGGATCTTCATTTTACGATTGCAGGGACCGTGATGGTAACTTGTGATCGGTGCAATGAGATGATGAACATTGCAATCGCAGGAAATGAACGCCTGATTGTCAAATATGGGGATCACTATTTTGAAGAGAGCGAGGATGTGCAGGTTATTCCTGAAACGGCGCACGAATTTGATCTGAGCCCCTTCCTTTATGAATATATTCACCTGATGGTCCCGATCCGCAGGGTTCATCCGGAGGATTCAGAGGGAAACAGCCAGTGTGACCCCGGGATGCTTCAAAAGCTGAACGAATTAAACCATCATCATGAAAAAGATCCCCGTTGGGATGCTCTGAATCAACTGAAGAAAAAAAATAAATCTTAAATCATCAATCGTTAATCGTAAATAATTTGTATTATGCCACATCCGAAACATAAAATTTCCACGACCCGCAGGGATAAGAGAAGAACACATGATAAAGCAGTTGCCCGTACAACCATCATCTGTTCAAATTGCGGTTCTCCGGTTCTGTACCACCGGGTTTGCAATGAATGCGGATATTACCGTGGAAAACAAGCTGTTGTGAAGGCTTCTGCGGAATAGTGATTTTTACATAATTTGTAGCCAATGAAAATCGGTCTGGATGTTCTAGGGGGGGATTTTGCTCCGATAGCCACGATACATGGGGCTATTATGGCTCAGAAGGAGCTGCCTGATACCGATCAAATTGTATTGATTGGTAACCGGGAGGTGATCTTGTCTTTTCTGAAAGAAGAAAAGGTGGATTCTGCCGTGTTTGAAATAGTGAATGCTCCCGACATGATCGAAATGGATGAGCAGCCGACCAAGGCCTTTTTAAGTAAGCCGAACTCCAGTATTTCAGTCGGGTTCAGGTTGCTTAAGAACAATGAAATCGATTGCTTTTGCAGTGCCGGCAGTACCGGGGCAATCGTTGTCGGATCCATTTCATCGGTCAACCTTGTCCAGGGAATCATCCGCCCGAGCCTGCCGGCCTACCTTCCTAAGGAATCGGGAGGAACCACCATCCTGATTGATGTTGGCACAAATCCCGATCCCAAACCCGATGTCCTCTACCAGTTTGGCATCCTGGGATCCCTTTTTGCCAAGCATGTCTACAACATTGAACAGCCCCGCGTTGCCCTTCTGAACATCGGTTCTGAAGAGAAAAAGGGCAACCTCACCTCCCAGATCGTTTTTCAGTTAATGAAGGACTCGAAGGATTTCTATTTCATAGGGAATATCGAAGGACGCGATTTGTATACCGATATTGCGGACGTTGTCGTTTGCGACGGGTTCGTCGGCAATGTCGTTTTGAAACAGGGAGAGGCCTTTTATGAAATTCTCAAGAAAAAGGGACTCCTTGACCCCTATTTTGAAAGATTTAATTTTGAGAATTACGGGGGAGCTCCGGTTCTTGGAATCAATTCAACTGTTGTTGTCGGACACGGTATTTCAAACGACAAGGCAATTTACAATATGATACTTCTTACAAAGGAGGTTCATAATGCAAAACTCTCGGAAAAGATAAAACAGGCACTCGAATCTTTCCCCAAATAAACAGTTCAGGTTTCATTTTTTAACCTTACCTCTTCTTCATGTCAAAAATCAGAGCAAAAATTTCGGGAATTCATGCATGGGTTCCTCCTTATATTTTGACTAATAAGGAGTTGGAATCCATGGTTGACACCTCAGACGAATGGATCATGACGAGAACCGGTATCCGCGAACGTCATATCCTTAAGGGTGACGGGTTGGGAACTTCCGATATGGGCGCCGAGGCAGTAAAGGGATTGCTTGAAAAGACCGGCACGGCAGCCGAAGATATCGACCTGCTGATTTGTGCTACTGTCACGCCCGACATGATGTTCCCGGCCACGGCAAATATCATCAGCGATAAGGCAGGCCTTCGGAATGCATTCAGTTTCGATATAAATGCCGCTTGTTCGGGTTTTTTGTTTGCCCTCATTACCGCTTCGAAATTTGTTGAAACCGGCCAGTACAAGAAGGTTATCGTGGTGGGAGGTGACAAAATGTCGGGAATAACCGATTACACCGCCCGCGAAACCTGCATTCTCTTTGGTGATGCAGCAGGCGCAGTATTGCTTGAACCTACCACCGAAGAGGTGGGCATCATGGATTCGATCGCAGGCACAGACGGCTCAGGCAGGAACTACCTGCACATGAAGGCTGGCGGGTCGGTACGGCCCCCGTCACATGAGACTGTCGATGCGAAGGAACACTTTATCTACCAGGAGGGACAGCCGGTTTTCAAATTTGCCGTGACCCGCATGGCAGATGTCTCGGCTGAGATTATGGAGCGTAACAACCTCACGGCCGACGATATCTCCTACCTCGTTCCGCACCAGGCAAACCTGCGTATTATTGATGCCACCGCACGCCGTATGGGAGTCGGTAAAGATAAGGTCATGATCAATATCGAACGATACGGCAACACCACCGATGCAACTATACCCCTCTGCCTTTGGGAGTGGGAAAGCAAACTGAAAAAGGGCGATAATATCATTCTTGCCGCATTCGGGGGAGGTTTCACCTGGGGAAGCATATGGGTGAAGTGGGCGTATTGAGAAATGCAAAATGCAAAGTGCAAAAATCAAAAATAACCGGAGAGAAATAGTTCTTCGGTTTTTTTTTTGCTCAATTTCCACCTTTCGGGATTAATGAGAATTTGTGTAATGGGAAACAACCTGATAACCGGGTTATTCGGCGGTGAATTCGGGCGATTCGTATATTTGATTTCCTGGACAGGGAATCAGGGGCGACCTTTACAGGTAGTTACCCGCAATCGTACAGTTTTTGCCGGTGAACGTGTTAAAAACAGGTGAACGAAAAACCCTGCGGAGGCAGGGTTTTTTTATTTCAGTCCTTTACGATTTTTGCCCTGTAAACAGCAGATTCGCCTGTTAAAATCAGGAAGTAAACGCCGCCGGGAAGGGTCTGCAGATTTAATTCAAGGATGTTGCCCTGGCGTGAAAACAGGGGGGAATACCTGGTCCCTGTGACCGAAACCAAGGCCGGGTGAAGATCCGGGAAAAGGAGATCGCCGGGGAGAGTTGCGGAGCAGCCGTCGTGGCATGGGTTCGGATAGACGATGAGTTGATGCCCTGACAGGGTTATCTCATCCGATCCCACCGGGCTTCCCCATATGAGATATGCATATTCAGGATGGTCAATGAATGGATTACGGTTATGCTGCATCCCGTAAACCGCGTTGTTTCGATCGATCTCCTTCTGGGAAACCGGGTCTGCGCTGCACCAGTGCAGCATCATCTGGAGGGCCCAGGGTTTAAGCTGTGATCCGGTCGTTGCCGGACTGCCTGCCCAGCCTGCATCTTCGGTATAATACCGGGTTGACATGTAAAAATAGGAGCGGGCAAAATCACCCTTGTATTCGTTGATGGGTTCAAAAACCGTCCCGGTGTAACCGGGCCAGGTACAGGTTCCCAGCTTGCTGCCGTTCAGGGAGGTCCACGAAGGAGAAGAAACCGTCCCATAGGGATAATTGTCACGCATGCCATTCACTTTGCCATCGGTGGGGTAAATATGGAAAATGTCGGAGTTCATGGGAGGGGTATCGTTGAACCAGCTCTTTGGCCATGAGTGTTCACGGTTGTAGCAATCTCCCTCCACGCTGTAATTGCCGCACTGGTCGCTCCCGAAAGTAAATGAATAGGGCGGGTTCCCGTTTGGGGTGCCGTCGGGGATGTCGGAATACATGTCCCAGACCTTGCCGTTGGGCTTGTCGTCGGTGGTGTAATATGCGGTCCAGAGACCGGCATAAGAGATTACGGTGTGCCCTTTGATGATATTATGCAGGGCTGACTGCAGGGGAACGCCGGTTTTTCCGCTGGCAGCATCGTAATAGCCGGGCGGGATCTGCGGGAATACCTGTGAAACAAGGAGCATCAGCGACACAAAAAGCATCGCCGGAAAACTATGGTTTAGAGTAAATGGATTTTTCAACTGGATCGGATTTTTTGCAAAGGTATGAAAAAGCAGCATTCAGGCTGACACCCGGGTTCCTGTATGGTTGCCCTTTACAATTCTGTATATCCGCTGACCCGGAGCCTTGCCGCTTCCACCCTGCAAAATCCTGTTTTTTCACCACTTTTCCCAATGGATCTTATCCGCCCTGAACTTGTCCTTTGGCTGTTCAACCCCTGTCGGGTGGCCAACCGGGATAATACTGAACGGCTTGACCGACGGGGGAAGCTCCAATACCTTGCTGACGTGATCTTCACGCCCCGGATATGGAAACAATGCCGACCATACCGACCCCAGCTTCATGGCCTCTGCAGCCAGCAAAATATTTTCGGTGGCGGCAGCCGCATCCTGGTGCCAGAGGTCGAGTGCCCCATCCTGCAACCCCGTTGACAGATCCCCGCATACTACGATTGCAGCGCCTGCCTTGAATAACATCTTGGTATAGGGCAATTCATCGCCCATTGCATCCAGGATTTTCCGTTCCGTCACGGCCACAAAGGCCAGCGGCTGGCGGTTACGTGCCGAAGGAGCTGCCATCCCGGCTTTCAGCAGTGCAAGCAGGCAGGCTTTCGTTACCGGCTCACCGGTGAAAATCCTGACACTCCTTCGATTTTGTATGTTCTCGAGAATAATGGCGGTTTTGTCGGTCATGGTTATTTGTTTGCTTTGGCTGATGGTTTAACCAGTACAAAGATACTTGTATTTTTTCAGCAGGTGCCCCTTCCCGGTGCATGCTCCATTAACTTCCCGACGGGGTTGAGACAGGGGATAAAATCCAATTCCATAACTCCTATGTATTTGAATTAAAGAAATTTTTGTAATTTTGCACGCCTTTTTAAGGCTTATGGCCGATCTATCGGGGGAGATCCCTTTAGTCAGAATGGAACCAAACAATGAGCAAACGATATCCTGAATACAAAAACCTCGACCTGACCCGGATTGGAGATGAAATCCAATCTTACTGGCAGCTGCACGACACCTTCGAAAAGAGCCTGGAACTTACAGAAGGGAATCCCCCGTTTGTTTTTTACGAGGGGCCTCCTTCCGCCAATGGCATCCCCGGCATTCACCACGTGATGGCCCGCGCCATTAAAGATATTTTTTGCCGCTACAAGACCATGAAGGGGTTTTATGTCAGCCGTAAGGCCGGCTGGGATACCCATGGCCTTCCGATCGAGATCGGGGTTGAAAAAAAACTGGGCATCACCAAGGAGGATATCGGGAAATCTATTTCCATCGAGGATTACAACAGGGAGTGCCGCACGGAGGTGATGAAATACAAGGACCTCTGGGACGACCTTACCATCAGGATGGGCTACTGGCTTAACCTTGATGATCCCTATATCACATACGAAAACAAATATATTGAAAGTGTATGGTACCTGCTGGGACAGCTTTACAACAAGGGGCTGCTCTACAAAGGATATACCATCCAGCCCTATTCGCCTGCCGCCGGGACCGGGCTCAGCACACATGAACTCAACCAGCCCGGCACCTATAAGATGGTTAAGGACAATACGGTTGTTGCGCAATTCAAGGTGATCCGCAACGACAGGTCGGAATTCCTCTTCAGTGATCTTTTTGGAGAACTTTACATCCTTGCGTGGACAACCACGCCTTGGACACTACCCTCCAACACCGGGCTTGCCATGGGTAAAAACATCACCTATTTGCTGGTGAAAACCTTTAATCCATATACCTTTACCGAGCAGACAGTGGTTTTGGCCAAAGAGCTGCTGCACAACTATTTCCCCGAAAAGAACAGCCTTTTGGAGCTTGAAAACTACCACGAAGGAGATAAACACATTCCCTACCAGGTTGTTGCCGAGTTTAAAGGGCTTGATTTTGAAGGTATCCGGTTTGAACAGCTCCTGCCTTATGCCCAGCCTGAAGACGGGGATCCGTTTCGTGTTGTGCTTGGCGATTTTGTCACAACCGAAGATGGTACCGGCATCGTGCATATTGCACCCAGTTTTGGCGCCGACGATTTCCGCGTGGGCAGGCAATACGGCCTTGGCTCACTTACCCTTGTAAACAAACAGGGAAAGTTCACCGAACAGATGGGCGAGTTTGCCGGTCGCTATGTGAAACCCGATTATGATGCCGATTGCGTTGCAGGAACCTGTCCCCCCGTGGATATCGACATAATTGTCAAACTGAAACACGAAAACAAGGCCTTCAAATCGGAGAAGTATGAACATTCTTACCCGCATTGCTGGCGAACCGATAAACCGATCCTTTATTACCCCCTCGACTCCTGGTTTATCCGGACCACGGCCTACAAGGATCAAATGATCGCCCTTAACAAAACCATAAACTGGAAACCCGAATCAACGGGGACCGGGCGGTTTGGCAACTGGCTTGAAAACCTGGTCGACTGGAACCTTTCCCGTTCGCGTTTCTGGGGCACACCGCTTCCCATCTGGAGAACGGAAGACAACAGCCGTGAGATCTGTGTCGGTTCCGTCGCACAGCTTAAGGAGGAGATCACCAGGGCGGTCGCTGCCGGTTTTATGAAGAACAACCCCCTTGAAAAATACAATCCTGGGGATACTTCTGATGAAAATTACCATTCATTTGATCTTCACCGCCCGTTTGTCGATGATATCATCCTGGTGACTGACGACGGCACGCCGATGTACCGTGAGCCCGACCTGATTGATGTCTGGTTTGATTCAGGTGCCATGCCCTATGCACAGTACCATTATCCTTTCGACCAGTCGCGTAAAATCGAAAACTATTTCCCTGCCGACTTTATTGCTGAAGGAGTCGACCAGACCCGGGGCTGGTTCTTTACGCTTCATGCCATCGCAGTAATGCTGTTCGACGGCGTGGCTTATAAAACCTGTGTTTCCAACGGGCTGGTCCTTGACAAGAATGGCAACAAGATGTCGAAACGGTTGGGAAACGGCGTTGATCCGTTTGAAACCATTAAAAAATACGGACCGGATGCCACCCGCTGGTACCTGATCACCAATTCACAACCCTGGGATAACCTTAAATTTGATGAGGATGGAATCGAGGAGATCAGGCGCAAATTCTTCGGGACACTCTACAACACCTATGCGTTCTTTTCCCTCTATGCCAATATTGACGGCTTTAGTTATAAAGAGGCTGAAATCCCCATCAATGAAAGGCCGGAGATTGACCGGTGGATCCTTTCGGAACTGAATTCCCTGATCAGACTCACAGATGAGTTTTATGCAGATTATGAACCAACCAAGGCTGGCCGGGCCATCTCCGACTTTGTTGATGAGCACCTGAGCAACTGGTATGTTCGTCTTTGCCGCCGCCGTTTCTGGCGCGGGGATTATTCACCCGATAAAATTTCCGCCTACCAGACACTGTACCGCTGCCTCGAGGTTATTGCCCAGCTTTCATCTCCCATCGCTCCTTTTTTTGCAGAACGCTTATATGTTGACCTCAACGCTGTTACCGGCAGGCTGGATTCAGATTCGGTGCACCTGACCAAATTCCCTGATGCTGACCTTTCTCTGATCGATAAGGAACTTGAAGAACGGATGGAACTGGCGCAAAAGATAGCCTCCATGGTATTGTCGATCAGGAAAAAGATGAATATCCGCGTACGCCAGCCCCTTGGGAAAATCATGCTGCCCCTGCTGGCAGAAAACCTGAAATCGCAGGTTGAAGCCATAAAACACC
>JBAXFZ010000056.1:0-15196 GCA_037139685.1 Bacteroidota bacterium | reverse complement strand
CAGTCGCTGCTCTGGTTTTTCCTGATCTCCTTCCTGGCAGGGCTTGCCGCCATCATCACCCCCTGCGTATTCCCGATGATCCCTATGACGGTGACCTTCTTCATGCACGACACCACGAGTAAGCGCAAGGCTCGCCTTGAAGCCATAGTTTACGGACTTTCCATCATTGTAATTTACACGGTAATCGGCACCGTGGTTGCCATTACCCTTGGCGCCAACTTTGCCAATTTCCTCAGCACCCACTGGATCCCGAATGTCTTTTTCTTCCTGATATTCATGATTTTCGCAGCATCCTTCCTCGGGATGTTCGAGATTACCCTGCCCAGCTGGATTGTCAACAAGGCAGACAAGCAGGCCGACAAAGGCGGGTATTCGGGCGCCTTCTTTATGGCCTTTACCCTTGTGCTGGTCTCCTTTTCATGCACAGGCCCGATTGTGGGAGCGATCCTTGTTAAATCGGTCGGGGGAGCCCTGGTAATGCCGATAATCGGGATGCTGGGCTTTTCACTCGCCTTTGCATTGCCCTTCGGACTTTTTGCCTTCTTTCCGTCATGGCTGCATGGTCTCCCTAAATCAGGGGGATGGCTAAACTCGGTAAAGGTTGTACTCGGCTTCCTTGAACTGGCGCTTGGTTTGAAATTCCTCAGCATTGCCGACCAGACCTACCACTGGCACATACTCGACAGGGAGGTCTACCTGGCCTTCTGGATCGTGATCTTCTTCCTGATGGGGCTCTACCTGCTTGGCAAACTCAAATTCAACCATGATTCCGACCTGCCCTATGTAAGCGTTCCGAGAATCATCCTCTCCATCATCGTTTTCACATTTGTCGTCTATATGATCCCGGGCATGTGGGGAGCCCCCCTGAAGGGACTATCGGGATACCTGCCCCCGACGACTTACCAGGATTTTGATGTCAACGCCATTGTTAAATCAGAGGTTTCAGCAATTGGCGGAGGCGGAGGCGGGTCACAACCCTCAGCTTCCCTGTGCGATGTACCCAGGTATGGCGATTTCCTGAAGCTGCCCCACGGCCTTGAAGGATACTTCGACTACAAACAGGCACTTGCATGTGCAAAAAAACAGAACAAGCCGGTATTTATCGACTTTACAGGTCACGGATGCGTAAACTGCCGCCAGATGGAGGCAAACGTATGGTCGGACCCCCAGGTGCTGAAACGGATGAGGCAGAATTTCATCGTTACGGCATTGTATGTCGACGACAAAACTGATCTGCCTGAAAATGAATGGATCACCTCGAATTATGACCATAAGGTCAAGAAAACCGTAGGAAAGAAATTTGCAGATCTCCAGATCACCCGGTTCAATGTGAATTCCCAGCCGTACTACGTACTTCTCGACACTGCAGGCAACCTGCTTACCTCTCCCAGGGCCTACGACCTGGATGTGAATGCGTTTATCAAATTCCTGGATGCCGGGACGGCGAATTTCCAGAAAGCTTCGAAAACGCATTAGACTAAACATTTCTCACATTCAGGCAGCCTGTATCGGGATATTTGACTGTACCTGACTGCCAGACAACCTCCTTTCTCAGCCATGCTTTCCTGTTGGTTTGTAAGCCAGCCAGCACTGATTGCATTTTGTTATGGCGGCCATGATCGTTGGTGCCAGCAGTTTCACCTCTTCGTTACAAGGCTCTGCCACCTTCAGCATGGATCATGAATTTTTCTGAAAACACGTGCTATCCTTCGTAAAACCGGGTTCAGCAGCATGACAGGTACCTGATTTTTCTCAGGACACCTGTTTTTTCTTGACATTTCAATTCAGAGAATATATATTTGTAATGTATTTTTTATTCAATCTAAATTTACGTTACATATTCCTGATTTTACCCCGGATAAAACCTGAGCCATGTTTAATTCTCCATTGTTAGATGTCACCATTGGATTGGTGTTTATTTTTTTACTCTACAGCCTGCTTGCCACCACGGTTCACGAGATTGTTGCAACCATTTTCATGCTAAGGTCGCGGATGCTGAAAAGAGCCATCATCCAGGGAATGCTTTCCAACACCCCGGATGAAAGTATCTGGGTGTTGATGCATAACGGAATCAACAGTTTTTTCAACCGGATGAGAGGTGAGATTCAACAAATCGAAGGGCCTCCGACCCGCCTTCAGAGGTTCCTCTCCCTTCCCCTGATCAGAAATATAAGAAATTTAATCCGGGCCAGGCAGGCCATCCCCCCCCCTGCTATGATCGGCGACAGGTTCTTCTGTCACCCCCTGATCAAAAACTACGGTTCCAGCCGTATTTTCCCGTTACCCTCCTATATTACGACGAAGAATTTTTCAACCGTCCTGATTGATTTGCTGAAGCAGGACTTTGATGAAAAAACCAGGGCAATCGCCTTGTCGAAACTTTCCGGGACAATTTCGGAGGAGCAGGTGACTGCTGCCATGCTGGATCTGCACAACAGCACCGATATCGTTAAAATCAGGGAGCTCCTGGACTATTATGGCCGGCATTTACCACAGGGGACACCAACCTTCTCCCTCCTGGAAAGGGATACGTGGCAGATCCTGCAGATGCACCTGAACAACAGCGTCTGTGATATTGAAAAGTTTACAGCCAAAATTGAATCATGGTATGATGATTCGATGGACCGGGTATCAGGCTGGTATAAGCGGCAGTCGCAGTTTATATTGCTCGGCATCGGACTTTTCTTAGCAATAGCCTTCAATGTAGATGTCATCATGGTTGCAAGCAAACTTTCGACCGACAAGGATGCCAGGGATAAGCTTGTGGAGATGGCTGTAAAGGCTGCCGACAGGTACAAGGATGATCCCCGGGTCAAGAAAAACATCACGAAGGAGGGTGTGCTGGTTCCCGATACCGCCTCCCTGGATAAGGTCTTCATGGAATACAAGTCAAAAGCCGATTCGGCAAAGAGACTGATCGAAGGCGATCTGAAAACATCAAATGAGATCATTGCCGTAGGCTGGGGAGATTACGGGATGAAAACTTTCAAAGACAATGTCCTGGCAGCAAACAACATCTTTGTGATGAACGATTTCTGGAGAAAACACAAAAGCCCGAAGTTGGATTCCTGCCTGAACCTTGCATTCGAAGAGCTCTGTAAAACGCACTGGATTAAATATGACAAGACTGTTTACAAAGTTTTTTATGTGGCAAAAGCATCGGCTCATGCCAAGAAAATCCTGGGCTTTCTAATCCTGGCATTTGCCGTTTCGCTCGGCGCTCCCTTCTGGTTCGACATGCTCAACAAACTGGTTAAAATCAGGTCGGCGGGTTCAAAAGAGGATGGATCCCCTTCACAGGCAGCGTCGCCGGCCCCTGCGGCAGCGCAACCTGTCACCGTTAATGTACACACCAACAATACAGGTGAGGAGGCTGCAGGCTGACCATGAAACAATATATCGTCACGGCAACAAAACTGAATAAGCGAAGGTTCCCGGTCACCGATTTGAGTGACAAAACGAATATTACCGGGACCGTTTTCCATGGCTATACCTTCCTCGGCGAAGAGATCCCCGAACAGGCCAATGCCTTGGGAAAATGGTACAGGGACCGGGATGGATATTATTACTGGGGCGGAGGTGTCATGGAATCAGAGACGATACCTCCCTCCGCCGCAGTGAGTAGAACCCCGGTAATGAATGATTTCTGGTTCAACGAACTTGGAATCCTGAAAATATGGAATGATTTCGGCGAAAAGGGAGAACAGGCAAAAGCCTTAATTTTAGACAGCGGGGTTAATCTAAGCCTTAAACAGATCTCCACGGCGATCGAGGAGCCAGCGAAAAATTTTGTTCCGGGTTCATCCTCTGTCAATGATACCAACCCAAACTTTCACGGCACCCATTGCGCATCACTGATCGCTGCCAGGGACAATGCCAGGTTTATAGGAGCAGCGCCGGCCGCAAAACTGTACATCGGCAGAATTACGGAAAGCGGGACCCTGGCGGATTCCATCGCCATGAAAAATGCACTGAAGGAATTTTTAACCGACGGTTATGAGTTTGATATCATCTCGATCAGCCAGACCCTGGTTTCCGACGATCCGGAACTGTATTACCTCATCGGGCAGCACCTTCTGAAATCCAGGATTGTGGTGGCATCAATCGGAAATGATCCTGAATTAATGAACAGGGCCTATAAACGATACCCCGGGGCCTATGATAATTGCTTCTCTGTCGGCTCCGTCAAAAATGACAGAACCCTTTCACTTTTTTCAATGAATCCTGCTGGTACCGCAATTTTTTGCTTCGGAGAGAACATACTCTCCTATAAAGACACCCCTGAACCAAAGCCACTCACCGGGACGAGCCAGGCTTCGGCCATTGTAGCAGGAATCTGCTGCCTGGTTATCTCCTTCCTGAAGAAGAATCATTTCACCTATGACTCCACTGCCGTCAGAACGCTCCTGACAAAATATGCAACAACCCTGCCGGGAATCAATAACATCCTGACGATCTGCCCTTTGGCAGTTTTTGACAAACTGAATTTATTTAAAGACTATGAAACAAAAGATCTGCAAAGTTGTCTTGATGCTGATCATCCTGGCAGTAACTGAAAACCTGGCAGCGCAGGACCGTATTGCCTATTATGATGCCCTGTATTTTTCAGGCCTGCTTAAACACCAGCCAAAAATTTCCACCAATGATAACACGGTTGCAAAAATGCTGCGTTACTACATGGGAAATGATCCATCGATCGATTTACAACAGGAAGTAATTAAAAATCCATTTCTTAGCCCATATTTTGATGTAAATGGTGAAGCAAGTTTTAATTTAAACAGCTCGGGCTCAGTCCTGAATTCCTTTGCCTCAAAAGCCGGTAACCTTGATGTGACTAATCTTGCCGATGGCCTGGCCAGGTTCCTTGTCAACCGAACCAAACAGGAGCTTGGCAGCTATTTTTTTGACAGGTTTAAGGAGGATCTTGACTCAAGCCGGCAACTCAGGATCCTGTTCCCCTTCACCTCCCAGGCACTTGGGTCAATTGATAAACAGATATACAACTATTCAGCCTACCTGAATCTCCTGCGCGATTGCTTTCAAAAGGACCTGGCACTCCTCCTGCCCGATCTTCAAAAACTGGTGGATGACGGGTGCATGGATATAGTTTTCAAAAAAAACCCTGAACTCAGGACCATTCTTGCGGATGGGTTATACCTGGTCACCAGGCTTCAGGCAAGAGTCCACCCGGGAGCGGTCATTCATGAGTACATTACATACAGGGCACAAAGAGTAAAACTGGATGCTGTTTATCTGAATCTCTATCCTTCCTTTCAAACCTTTGACCTGGTTTCACAATCGCTGCGATCAAAACAGCCAAATCAATACTGGCTGAGCGCGGATTCCCTCAATTTGCTGTTCGATTCAAGGGATACTGCCACCCTCCGGATCTACCTGGGGCTAATCTGTCAGCAGGCAACCAAAATTATATTCAATAAAAACGACACCCTCTCTTCAAAAATGAAGACAATGCAACTTCTTTTTGATTCGCTCAAAGGTCATTACCAACCCTATCTTACTGCGCTGGTTGAAAAAGGCAAACGGGTTGATGAGTCATTTAATGCAATCCTGGCATACAAGGCAAAGGGTATGGAGAAGCCGACCTACCAGGATTACTTCACCTTTTACGATGCAACCCTTAACCTGCTTGACCATGTAAAAAGCGGTACGGCGCTGGTTGGGATTACCATCCCTGTTAATGCGGAAAAAAAAATCGACCTTTTTCTCTATTCTGCCCGCAGCCTTGGTAACATTTATGTGGACATCTATGAAAAGCAATATTCGTCGGCCATCGTCGAGGCAAGCGGGATCTTTGAAACGCTGTTCCATCAAAAGATTGCCGATTCCATCGCCTTGCTGAATATCCAACTCCAGGCCCGCAACAGCCTGCTGAGAACCAGCACCGAAACAGCGCAGGTTGTCATCCATAACCAGATTGCCTTGCTGAAAAAGCAAAAGGGGGTGCAGGAGCAATTCGACCAAATCGGCTCTTTGCTTATGAAATACGGCGGACTGGCGGCTGCCGTCGTAAAAGCCGAAAACAGTGACGAGGTTGAGAAGGCAATTGAAGCCATTGCACTCCCGTCGGGTTCTTCAAGGGTTAAAAGGGAGAGCCGGGCTAACGTGTGCTTAAACGGTTATGTGGGGATGTTTGCGGGTAATGAGTATATCAAGGGTGCTCATAACAAATTTCTTAACAATTATGGAATAGCAGCCCCGGTAGGCATTTCATTCAGCCTTGGGGGAATAAAAGGATTTTCAAAACATGGCAATTCTCTCGGGCTTTTTGTTTCAGTGATCGACCTGGGAGCCCTGGCCTCCTTCAGGTTCAAGGACGACAGTACTAAAACGGTCCCTACAATCCAGCTGAAAGATATCGTTGCACCCGGGATTTTCTTCGTCTGGGGGATTGCACATTCTCCGCTCTCACTCGCAGCGGGGGCGCAGATGGGCCCGCTGCTGAGAGAGGTTAAACCATCCGTAAACACTTACAGCAACAACTATTACTGGAGGTTTGGGGTATCCCTTACTGTCGATATTCCATTGCTCAATTTTTACAACAGGGGGAAATAGGTATTCCTTAAAGACAAATACATGCAGATCGACTTTCATCATGCGGTAACATACGTCCTGGCGCGACTGGCCGGGTTTTCGGCAGATGATGCTGAAATCATCGGTCACGCATCACAATACGTTGATGATGCAACAAACGAGGGTATCGTGAAATTCACCAACGGGGCGATGTACAGGAGGATATCCTCTGCACACCAGGTTATCGACCTGCAAAACATCGATGATGTTATAAACCACCGGGTTTGGGTACCCTTTCACTTCCTTCCCGGCAACGGCGGACTGGAGGCGGGAGAGAGTCCCGGCGGAGGATTTATCAACAAACTGGTTTGCACCCCCGACAGCTTCGTGGCAGAGGAGATGCTTGCCTGCTGCATCGCCGACAGCCGGAAACCCTATGCATTGCACCGGCTCGGGATTACAATCCACGTGCTGTCGGATACATTTGCACACCAGGGATTTGCCGGCGTAATCCACGATATAAACGACATCAGCGAACTTGATTATGACGGAGGAGCTGAATCCCACAGCATTTTTAAGGAGTTTTTCGACAGGATGAAAATTTCACTGATCGATGCAACTTTGCCCCTGGGACATGGCGCAGCCCTTGCATGCCCCGATCTCCCCTATTTGAAATGGCGGTATGCCAACAGGCTCAACCAGTCTTTTGCCAGGGACAATACTGCAATCTTTATGGCTGCTGTTCAGAGTATCTATAACTCATTGAAAAAGTACAGGGATAACACTGCCGGCAGAATCGTGACCGGTCAGATCTCAATACAGGATATGGAACGGATAAAGCGGAATTTCTCGGAGTTTACAGATGAGAAGGGAGATGCCAGGCACCGGCGGTGGGCCGGTTCGATAGCAGCAGGTGATTTTTCATTCGGAAGCGAAGAGATTTCCTATATTCCAAAGGGCAGAGGCTCATGGAAATACCAGGCATTAAATACTGAACATGATCATGATATAAGCAAATATATCTATTCCGAACGGTTTCTCAGGAGCAACTGGAAGATGTTCCACGATGCCCTGCAAAAACACCAGTTCGAAGTTATTCATGATATTCTTCCCAGGTATGGCATATGTGTTTCCTAAAAACAAATCAAATGATCACACTTCCCGATATCAGTTTAAAAGAGTTTCAGCTTGACAATTTACCCTTGATAAAGCGGTTGAGAGAGGAACATTTCAGGACCATGACAGAGGTTTGCATCGAAAGGGCCGCCCTGGTCACCGATTTCCTGAGAAATAACCAAAATTCAACGGAGGATCCGCAGGTTACCCGGGCAAAATCGATAGGTTACTACCTGGGTAACAGGAAAATATACTTTCACGATGACAACATGCTTGGCGGATCCACCACCTCCAAAAAGATCGGGGCTCCCCTTTATCCTGAATTTATGGGACTGTCGATATGGGCCGAGTTGGATACCATCAGCAAAAGGACCATAAACCCGCAAACGCTCACTGCGGAAGATGCCGAAAAATGCAACTTTGATATCTTCCCCTATTGGATGGACAATACCGTGCTGGAAAAAGCGCGTAAGAAGTTCAACAATCCTTTGTCGCTGCAACTTCTGGAAAAGATCGTCTATTACATTAGCGGCAAGGCCGGATGCATTTCGCATTGCGTTCCCGATTACAGCCGCGCACTGAACGAAGGGCTGGAGGCCATTATCGCGGAAGCCTCCACCAGGGAGGCTGAACTGGCGGCCGCACCGGGTGCCGGCAGGGCTTCGCAGATTGCCTTTTACCAGGCGGTCGGGGTTGCCCTCAGGGGAATCATCAGTTATGCCGAAAATATTTCAGCAAAAGCAAAAGAGTTGTCATTAAAAGAATCCGATCCCTGGAGAAGGAAAAACCTTGAAGAGATTGCGGCAGTATGTGCCCAGGTTCCGGCGAAGCCGGCCCGGAATTTCCGTGAGGCCGTTAATGCCCTGTGGATATGCCAGGTGGGGATTCATGCCGAAAACATCAACATGGCCATGAGCCCCGGAAGGCTTGACCAGGTTCTTTATCCCTTCTTCAAAGGTGATTTCGAGGCAAAGAAGATATCACCGGAAGAGGCTCTTACACTTGGATGCTGCCTGTGGCTGAAGATTGCCGACAATACGAACCTGGTGCCAGAGGCGGCCGAGAAGCTGTGGGGAGGTGCAGGATCAACACCTGCAGTCACCTTCGGGGGAATTGACCAGGATGGTAAAGATGCAGTAAACGACCTGACATACATCTTTTTGAAGGTGACTGAACTCATGTGGTTGCGCGACCCAAGCGTGAATGCCAGGTACAACTACGAAAAAAACGAAAGGCGCTACCGGCAGCGGGTTTCGGAGGTGATCTTCAATACGAAGGCGATTCCCGCTTTCCACAATGATATAACCGATGTCGGTACACTGGTAAACCAGGGGCTTGAACCCGGGCATGCACGCGATTTCGCCATTGTCGGGTGCGTCGAACTTGCTAGCACCGGGAAGGATTATGGCGCCTCCTCCTCCATCATGTTCAACCTGGCATCGGTAATGGAACTCACCCTTTTTAACGGCCGGTCAATAACCATGGGCAACGAGCTTGTTGGCCCTGAAACCGGGAATCCTGTTACATTCACCACCTTCGAACAGTTTTACGCGGCCTTCAGGACTCAATTGAAATGGATGCTTGAAAATGCCATTGACCTAAACGAAAAACTGGGATCAGTTCACCAGGAGATGCTTCCCACTCCCCTTCTATCCTCGTTTTTCAAAGGGCCCCTTGAAAGCGGCAAGGACCTGGTATTCGGGGGGGCGCTGTACAACTCCTCAGGGGCCAGTTTCCTGGCCTTCCCCGACATCTGCGATTCGTTAAATGCCATCCGGCAGGCAGTATTTATTGAAAAGCGATGCACAATGGAGGAGCTGGTCGGCGCCGTAAAGAACAATTTCTCCGACCCGGCTTCACTCACCCTGCAGGCCTGGATTAAAAACAAAACCGTAAAGTTCGGCATCGAGGAGCCTGTTTCAATGGAGAACTCAGGACGCCTGGTTGATGATATCTACCGGATACTGCAGTCGCATACAAATTACAGGGGTGGGAAGTACCGCCCGGCCTTCTGGACCATGACCACCCATGCAGGCCAGGGCAAACTTGCCGGTGCCCTGCCCAGTGGAAGAAATGCCCGCGAGGTGTTCTCAAGTGGTATCACCCCCGCATCGCAGGCCGCAAAAAGTTTAACGGAAGCTTTCAATGCCGTGGCATCCCTCGACAGCACCCACATTCCCGGCGGCTGGGCGCTGAATATTAAATACACCCCCTTGCTGCTGAATGAAAAAAAAGAGGAGTACCTGAACAGGTTCGGCGACCTGGTTGAAGGTTTTTTCAGGAATGGCGGTATGCAGGTTCAATTCAACATCCAGGATTACGAGACCCTGATCGACGCCAAGAAGAATCCCGGAAAATATCCTGAAATGATTGTCAGGGTGTCGGGATATTCGGCCTATTTCAAAGACCTGAGCGATGCGATGAAGGACGAGCTGATCACCCGGACACAGTATAACCTTTTCTCTGGTGATGCCGTACCCCTGCCCGCAAACTTTCAATTATCTGTTTAACCTTTATTTACTGAATTATGAACTGGCTGACACATCCTGTACAAAGTTTCCGCCTGTGGCTTACCACAAGGAAATTTGTTAAAATTCTCGAAGAAAGCTCGATGGATGTTTTCCTGGAAACGCTGCTCCGGCTGATGGGTTTGTATTGTCTCCTGAATAAGAAATTCAGGAGAAATATCGAAAACTTCAATGCCGGTTACCTGTTTAAAAGCAGGGACGGCATTATTGCCGCATCGGTCGTTTTTGAAGGCGGCAGGATGAAGGTGACAAATCATGCCACCGGGGATGCTTCGGTAGTTGTTGTATTTAAAGACGGGACAGCCCTGAAGAATTTCCTGTTTGCCGAATCGCCGGATATCATCGGTGCCATCCTTGACAGTGAAATTCAATATACCGGGAACCTGAACTACCTTTCAAAGTTTGCCTATATGTCGAAACATATGAAACTTCAGCTTACAGGCAAGTAACTTTGAATGATCTGCCCCTTATATTCGACATTCAGCGGACCTCTTTCGAGGATGGGACCGGCATCAGGACAATTGTCTTCTTCAAAGGGTGTCCTCTGCGCTGTTCCTGGTGCCATAACCCCGAATCCCAATCCCTGAAACGGGAAATTTTATGGCATGCCGGCCGTTGCCGGAACTGCAATGCCTGTGCCGCCGCCTGCAGGCACAATGCCATCAGGAGCAACCCGGAAGAGGAAAAAATTGACCGGGTAAATTGCATCATGTGCGGTGAGTGTTCTCATGCCTGCGATTACAACGCAATGCAGGTTGCCGGTATAGAGTACTCTGCCGAAGCCCTGGCAGAAATTATTTTACGGGATAAAACCTATTATAAAATTTCGGGTGGAGGAGTTACCTTTTCAGGAGGGGAACCCTTGATTTTCATGGAATACCTCACCATGGTGAGCCGTAAATTAAAGGGTGAAAACGTTGACATTGCGGTACAGACCTGCGGTCATTTCAATTTTGACCAGTTTGAAGCCACCATTTCACCCTTCATCAGCACAATCTATTTTGATCTGAAACTGGCCGGTGAAAAGCTGCACACCAGGTTTACAGGCAGCAGCAATGAACTGATCCTTCAAAACCTGGCGAGGTTATTCTCCCCGAAAAAACACAGGATAATAATAAGAACACCTTTAATTCCAGGGATCACCAACACTCCCGATAATTTATTGAGAATCAGACAGATTATCGAGCCATTTGATTTTGACGGATACGAAGAACTTATATTTAACGATTCCTATGGCCATAAACTGGCTGCCCTGGGGAGGGCCACCGCCCGGAACCACGAATCTTAGCGGTTGTTCACCGGGGAAAACCGGGTGATTCAGAAATGGGTTCCCACTGTTATCCCCGTTTTTCCTGGATATACATCTCCGAAAAATATTGAAAGAAATAGGGTATCGTCTCAATCCCCTTGAAGAAGTTTTCGAGCGGGTAATTTTCATTTGGGGAATGACAGCCATCCGATTCGAGGCCGAAGCCCATCAGTATGGTTTTGACCCCCAGCACCTCCTCGAAGTCGGGGATGATGGGGATACTGCCACCGCTGCGAACCGGGATGGGCTTTTTACCCAGTGTAGCCTCGATGGCCCTGCTGGCAGCCTGGTAAGCAATGGTGTCGATGGGAGAAACATAGGCTTGTCCGCCATGAAGGAACTCAACCTTAACCTTCACCGATTTCGGAGCAATGGAGATAAGGTGTTTTTCAAAAAGTTCTCCGATCTTCCTGAAATCCTGGTCGGGTACCAGGCGCATCGATATCTTGGCATAGGCCTTCGAGGGCAGGACCGTTTTCGTGCCTTCAGCGGTATATCCACCCCAGATGCCGTTCACATCCAGCGTGGGGCGGATTCCAGTCCGTTCTTTTGTAGAGTAGCCCTGCTCCCCGCTGAGTTCATCCACCCCAAGGTTTTTCATATAGTCAGCCTCGTTGAAAGGCGCCTTGGCCATTTCGCGGCGCTCTTCAGCACCGATCTCAATGACATCGTCATAAAAGCCGGGAATCGTAATTCTTCCCCTGTCATCTGTTAGTGAAGCTATTATTTTGGTTAGCGCATTGACCGGGTTGGCAACGGCACCTCCAAATATTCCCGAATGCAGGTCGATGTTCGGACCTGTAACCTCCACCTGGACATAAGTGAGGCCGCGCAGTCCTACTGTAATCGAGGGGTTTTGCAGTCCGATCATGCTGGTGTCGGAAACCAGTATTATATCCGACTTCAGCATGTCAGCATATTTCCTGCAGAAGGGGCCGATGTTCATGGAGCCAACCTCCTCCTCCCCTTCAATCATGAATTTCACGTTGCAGGGAAGGGTTTTGGTACGCACCATCAGTTCAAAAGCCTTGGCGTGCATAAACGATTGCCCTTTGTCATCATCGGCTCCGCGTGCATAAATTCTGCCATTGCGAACTTCGGGTTTAAAGGGGGGCGATTCCCACAATTCGGGAGGATCAACCGGCATTACGTCATAGTGACCATAAACAAGGATGGTCGGCAGCGAACTGTCAATACACTTCTCCCCGTAAACAATCGGGTTGCCATCGGTCGGGAATAATTCACTCCTGTCGCACCCGGCTTCACGTAACGTCTTTCGCCAGTATTCGGCAGCCCTTGTCATGTCATCCTTATGTTCGGCAACCGAACTGACCGAAGGTATCCTGATCAGCCCGAACAACTCCTGTAAAAACCGGTCTTTGTGCTCGGCAATGTATTTCTTAACGTGCTCCATTAAATTGATTTTTATCCGGGTGTAAAGATAAACCATTTATCCGGGCCCCGTCTGTGAGATCGACGCAGTTGGGATGGTTATCCATGATTTATTGAAGACGAAGATTATCTATGCCGTTACAACATCTCATTTATGCAATTATCTGTATATTTGACGCGCAAAAGAGACACAAGAAAGATGGATAAATTCAACTACCTGAACCAGATGGATAATTCCGTAATCGACGGATTATTTGAACAATACAAACAGGACCCCGCCTCGGTGGACGAAAGCTGGCGTAAATTTTTTGAAGGATTTGAGTTTTGCCAGAAAAATTACAGGGCCGAACAAGGCGAAGCCTTCCTTTATCCCAACGAATTCAAGGTGATGAACCTGATTGCTTCATACAGGAACCGCGGACATCTTTTTACCAAAACAAATCCCGTTCGTACCCGTCGTAAATATACACCCACCCTCGATATCGAAAATTTCGGCCTGCAGGCCGATGATCTGCAGAAAACTTTCCAGGCAGGCAAAGAGCTCGGACTGGGGAATGCAAAGCTTTCCGAAATTATCGGCCACCTGCAGCAGACCTACTGCCAGTCGATCGGAGCCGAATATTATTATATCCGCAGGCCCGAAATCGTGGAATGGTTCAAACAGAAGATGGAACCCTGCCGCAATACCCCCGCTTTCAACGTGGAAGAGAAGCAGATGATCCTTCGGAAACTGGCCGATGGCGTTTTGTTTGAAAAATTCATCCATAAGAAGTTTCCCGGCCAGAAAAGTTTTTCGCTCGAAGGGGTCGAATCACTGATCCCAGCCCTGGAGACTGTTATCCAAAAGGGAGCTGAACTTGGTATCGAAGAGTTTGTACTCGGAATGGCCCATCGCGGCAGGCTGAACGTATTGGGAAATATCATGCACAAGCCCTTCACGCAGATCTTCTCCGAATTCGAAGGCAAGGAATATGAGGATGAGGATTTGCTGGGGGATGTAAAATACCATCTTGGCTATTCATGCAGTGTCGTTACAACAAACAACCAGGCTGTAAAACTCACCCTGGCACCCAACCCGTCACATCTCGAAACGGTTGATCCCGTGGTGGAAGGCATTACACGGGCAAAAATAGACCATACCTATAACAACGATAACGGCAAAATCGCATCGATCCTCATCCACGGCGATGCCTCCATTTCAGGGCAGGGCATTATCTACGAACTTGTGCAGATGGCCGATCTTGAAGGATATAAGACCGGCGGTACAATCCACCTGGTCGTCAACAACCAGATCGGGTTTACAACCAATTACCTCGACGGCCGGTCAAGTGTTTACTGTACCGATGTTGCCAAGACCATCCAGTCCCCGATTTTTCATGTGAACGCCGACGATGTCGAAGCGGTTGTATATACCATTCAGCTTGCAATGGAATTCCGCGCCAGGTTTCATAAAGACATTTTCATCGACCTGTTGGGCTACCGCAAATATGGCCATAATGAAAGCGATGAACCGCGGTTCACACAACCTATTCTTTACAAGATCATTGAACAGCATCCCGACCCGCTGGAGATATACCTGAAGAAACTGGAAGAGGAGCAAACTCTTGCATCGATGGATGTAGAGTCAATTAAAAACGAGATCAATGAGCTCCTTGACCAGGGTTTTGAAGCGGCCAAGACCATTATCAAGGGAGATATCGACCCCTTCCCGGGCAACCAGTGGAAAAACATGCGCAAGGCCGTCCCTGCCGATTTCAACAACTCCCCCCCGACTGCGATCAGCGGGGACGATTTCATTGAGATTGGCAAAAAATTAACCGCCTTGCCCGACGGAAAAACATTTTTCCGCAAGATCATCAAGATGCAGGAAGACCGGAAAAACATGTTAGAGACGGGGAAACTCGACTGGGCCATGGGAGAACTTATCGCCTACGGTTCGCTTCTTTCAGAAGGTCACCCTGTAAGGCTGAGCGGCCAGGATTGTCAACGGGGAACCTTCAGCCACAGGCATGCTGTTCTCACCGTGGAGGATTCGGAAGAAAAGTTCATCCCGCTGGATTTCATTTCCAAAACGCAGGCCAGGCTAAGCATCTATAATTCATTGCTTTCGGAATACGGGGTGCTTGGTTTTGAATATGGCTATTCCATGAGCACACCCAACGGGCTCACGATCTGGGAGGCGCAATTCGGCGATTTCAGCAATGGCGCCCAGGTCATCATCGACCAGTACATCAGCAGTGCTGAAGACAAATGGAAGGTGATGAACGGCGTTGTACTGCTGCTGCCGCACGGGTATGAAGGACAGGGTCCCGAGCACTCT
>JBAXFZ010000055.1:0-15317 GCA_037139685.1 Bacteroidota bacterium | reverse complement strand
CCCGCCCAAGCCGTAACCATCACAGTCCCTTCCTCGGTTTGCGCAGGCACCACCTGTGTTGCCTACAGTGTTCCATCCATTGCAAATGCCACTACCTACATATGGACTGTTCCTGCCGGGGCAACTATTACTTCAGGCGGAACCACCAGGAACATCGTAGTTTCCTTTGGCGCAGCGACCGGCACAGGGGTGATTACCGTAAAGGGTAACAACTCCTGCGGAAACGGTATCATTTCAGCGGATTTCAATGTCACCATCAATGCCATCCCCGCGGCACCGGTTGTTACAATAGCCGGCAATGTGCTTACAAGCAGCGCTTTGAGCGGCAACCAGTGGTATTATGAAGGCACTGCCATTGCCGGTGCTACAGCCCGGACCTACACGGCCACCCATAACACCGGTTATTACTGGTGTGTTGTGACCCTGAACGGTTGTTCTTCCCCCATATCCAACAAGGTTTGGATGGTGGTTACCGGGCAGCAGGAATTACAAAACAGCAACTTCAACGTTTACCCTGTACCCAACGATGGGAGGTTTACAGTTTCAATTACGAGTCCTGCCGGGGAAAACTATTCAATCATTGTTTACAACCAGCTTGGCGCGAAGATCTTTGAATCGGGCGATTTGTTTGTAAATGGCACCTTTGAGAAACAACTCGACCTGCGCCCAATCGCCAATGGCATCTATTCGGTTGTGTTGCTCAACAGCGAACATAAAGTGGTCAGGAAGGTGCTTGTAAACAAATAATGAAGATCGATCTACCTGGGCCTTGATTTGAATATTTCATGGTTCTGATTCCAAAAAGCAGCCGTTTCTTTCACAGGGAACGGCTTTGCTTTTGTTCAGCGCCGGTTGACCAGGTGCATAAGAAAATTAAGCGGGGAGCTCAAAACGGTAAATTTTGATTGTATTTTTGTATCCGGTTTTTGAAAAAATGCAAATTTTAAGTACTTTTACATGACCTTAGCCTTATTATGGCTGAAGGCTTTTGACTGTTATAAAATATACGACTAATGAGACAAAAAATATTCATCCTGTTCGTGGTTGCAACCCTGTTAAGCCTGTTTGATACAGACATCCTCTCTGCACGAAATGCACCGGTAACAACTGCCGGCTCCTCGACGGTATGCCCCGGAGATGCTATTGTTGTACCGGTAACCGTTACAGGTTTTACCTCGATTAAGGCCATTACATTGCGTCTCGATTTTGACCCAACCCAGTTGACATTTGTCAGTTATACAAACCTGAATGTTGTCATTTCAGGTGCTACTGTAAACATGGTTAATATCAGCCCTACCCTTTCAAAGGTTATGATCGTATGGGCTGATATCACCGCCATTACCCTTACGGCAGGGTCAAAACTGGTAGATTTGAATTTCACCCTCCTGTCGGGTTCGCCCGTTGTATCTTTCAACAATACAGCCAGTGGCGGCGGTGAATGTGAATATGCCGATGAGAACGGGGTAGCCATGAATGATGTTCCGACTGCGACCTACTATTTCAATTCAACTATCACGAACAATGCCATTGGTGCAGCCGGAACAATTACCGGTACCTCCGTATTGTGTGCCGGGACCAGCAATGTGGCCTACAGTGTCCCTGTGATCACCAATGCCACGACATACACATGGACCGTCCCCACCGGGGGAACCATTATCTCCGGCAATAATACCCATGCGATCGTAGTGAATTATTCGACCTCGGCTGTTTCAGGAAATGTGACCGTCAAAGGATCCAACAGCTGCGGCCAGGGAACCCCATCCAGCCTTGCCATTACAGTTAACCCACTGCCAGTCCCTGTAATCACGGGCACAGCGACTGCCTGCGCCGGCTCAACAGGAAATCCATATACTACAGCCACCGGGATGACCGGGTATACCTGGACAATCTCTGCAGGTGGATCCATTACAGGAGGAGCCGGCACTTCAGGCGTTACAGTGACCTGGAACACGCCGGGGGCACAGACCATCAGTGTGAACTATACAAATTCAAACGGCTGCGCGGCAACGACACCAACATCGAAAACAGTTACGGTGAACCCCTTGCCGGCCCCGACAATTACAGGGAACAGCAGCGCCTGTGCCGGATCCACAAACATGGCTTACACCACCGAAGCCTCCATGTCGGGCTATTCATGGACTATTTCGACAGGGGGAACCATTGTCTCAGGGGGGGGCACGAGCTCCATCCTGGTTAACTGGAACCTCGCCGGTGCGCAATCCCTGACCGTCAACTATTCCATTCCGGCAACAGGCTGCACCGCAGCAGTCCCGGTTTCCAAAGCCGTCACCGTAAACCCGCTGCCTGTGCCGACCATTTCAGGCCCCGGTTCCGCCTGTGCAGGCTCGACCGGGAATGTTTATTCCACCGAATCAGGGATGTCCTCATATGTCTGGAATGTTTCTGCAGGCGGGTCGGTAACCGCCGGGGGCGGCACATCAAACAATTCGGTTACTGTTACCTGGACAAATTCCGGCTCCCAGAGCGTCACTGTGAATTATAACATCCCGGCCACCGGGTGTACTGCTGCAAATCCTGCTTCGAAGTCTGTTACCGTTAATTCACTGCCGACTCCCACCATAACAGGGCCGGTCTCTGCCTGTGCCGGTTCGACCGGGAATGTATATACCACTGAGAGCGGGATGACAGGATACGCCTGGAGCGTTTCTGCCGGCGGATCCATCTCTTCGGGAGGCGGTCCGACCAGCAATTCGGTCACCGTGACCTGGATTAACGCTGGTTCACAATCTGTCAGCTGTAATTATTCAAACTCAGGCGGATGTGCAGCAACAGCACCGTCATCAAAAGCCGTCACCGTGAATTCACTTCCCGTTCCGACCATTTCGGGGCCGGTATCAGCCTGCCTGGGATCGACCGGGAATGTTTATTCAACCGAAACCGGGATGACGGGGTACATATGGATTGTATCTGCAGGAGGATCTGTGACTGCCGGAGGTGGAACCTCAAACAACACGGTTACGGTGACTTGGAATACTGCCACCGCCCAGGCTGTCAGTGTAAATTATACAAATGCAGCCGGGTGTACGGCCCTTAATCCGGTTGTAACGAATGTAACCATAAACCCCCTGCCTGTTCCAACCATTACAGGTACAGCATCTGTATGTGAAGGTGCAACAGGGGTCACCTACTCAACAGAATCAGGCATGTCAAACTATCAATGGACAACCTCTTCTGGCGGAGCCATTACTTCCGGGTCAGGAACAAGCAATGTCCTGGTTTCGTGGAATACGGCCGGGGCACAGACTCTCGGCGTAAACTATACTAACGGCAGCAATTGCCCGGCCAGTGCGCCAACCACAAAAAATGTCACTGTTTCGCCATACCCGGCTGCTGCAGGAGTAATTACAGGCAGCAGCAGCGTTTGTGCCGGAAGCAGCGGTGTGCCATACTCCGTGCCGGCAATCCAGTATGCCTCAACCTATGTGTAGAACGTGCCTGCCGGTGCATCGGTTGCCACGGGAACCGGCACCAACAGCATCACCGTGAACTTCAGTGCATCAGCAGCTTCAGGGAACATTACCGTTACCGGGAACAACTCCTGCGGTAACGGGATCGCCTCACCTGCGTTACCCGTAACCATTTTCAATATGCCTGCAGCCGCAGGAGCAATCACGGGAGCTGACCTGGTTTGTGCAGGCACCAATAATGTAAGCTACAGCGTAGGTGCCATTGCCAATGCCGTTACATATGCCTGGACCATTCCTGCCGGAGCATCCATAACCTCAGGGGCCAATACCAACCAGATCGTTGTGAGTTTCAGCCCTGTGCCGGGTTTAGGTGTGTTTACTGTAAAAGGGGCCAACATATGCGGGAACGGACAAGTTTCTCCCGATTTCAATGTAACGATGGTGGCATCCCAGGGCGCACCGGTTGTCACCGCCAGCGGATCGCTGCTTACAAGCAGCACTGCCACCGGCAACCAATGGTATTATGAGGGCACGGGAGCGATTCCCGGGGCAACATCACAAACCTACACTGCAACGATTACGGGATGGTACTGGACAGTCGTTATGGGCGTTGGCTGCCCGACCCTTGAGTCAAACCATGTATATGTTTTGTTTGACGGCCAGGAGGAGTTATACAAACTTAATTTCAATGTATACCCAGTGCCAAACGACGGAAGATTTAACGCAGTCATGAAATCCGCCAATGTTGACCGCATCAGCATCCTTGTGATTGACATGACCGGGGCAAAAATTTTCGGGCGCGATGATATCCCCGTAAATGGACAGGTTGAACAGGAAATTGACATCCGGCCTGCAAAAGCCGGCCTCTATTCGGTTGTATTCCTCGGCAAAGATCATTCTGTTGTGAGGAAAGTGCTGGTAAAATGAGGTTTTTCATCCTAATTCTCCTTATATCGTTCCCCGGCTTAAATGGTTATTCCCAGTATTACAGTACGGGGCAGGATGCTGCTGCAATCGACTGGCGGCAAATAAAAACAGACCAATTTCAACTGGTTTACCCTGCTCCATTCGAAAAGAAAGCACAATACCTGGCCAATATCCTGGAGATCGTTTCCCGTAATGAAACACATTCCCTTTCGGCTAAAATGCACCGGGTTCCTTTCCTGGTGCACTCACAGTCGGTTTTGTCGAACGGCATTACCGTGTGGGCGCCCCGCCGGATTGAACTCTATCCCTGTTCACCCCAGCAAACCAACCCGGAGGAGTGGCTTGAACAACTGGCCGTTCACGAATACCGGCATGCCGTGCAGATCAGCAAACTGAACCGGGGATTTTCAAAAGCGCTTACTTACATTTTCGGGGAGCAGGTTACCGGAGGGCTGCTGGGCCTTTACATTCCGTCATGGTTCCTGGAGGGTGATGCAACGGTTACCGAAACTGCAATGACCAGGGCGGGCCGCGGAAGATCCGCTTCTTTTGAAAGCACCCTGAAGGCACAGGTCGTTGAAAAGGGTCTCTATTCCTATGACAAGGCAACCCTCGGTTCATACCGGACCTATATCCCGGATGCCTATTCACTGGGTTATTTTTTGGTCGGGCAGGCAAGGAAAACTTATGGAACCGGGATATGGAACGAGGCCCTGGACAGGGTTGCAAAATATCCTTTCATGGTAGTGCCCTTTAACAGCGGGATTCGTAAAGTTACCGGCCTGTCGAAAACAAAACTGTACAGGAAATCGCTCGCCGAACTTGACAGTGCCTGGCAAAGGCAGCTGCGGGAAACCATTCACACCGGTTTTCGCACCATCACCCCCCGGAACCGGCACACCTTTGTATCTTACAACCAGCCCCTGTTCCGGAACGATTCAACCATCCTTGCCCTCAAATCAGGGGTGGATGACATCGATCGGTTCATCCTGATCAACCGGAAAACCGGGAAGGAGCGATACCTGCTCGTACCGGGGCCCCACCTTGATGGTTCAGCCTCCATGGGAGGAGACTACCTTGCCTGGGGCGAATATCAATGGGACCATCGCTGGAGCAACCGGAATTTCACGGAAATACGCCTTTATAATTTTAAAACCGGCCGGAAAAGCAGACTGACCGGCAGGAGCCGTTATTTCTCCCCGATCCTCTGCCCTGACGGGTCAAAAATAGCAGCAATTCATATATCCGAGGAAAACCAGTGTGCCATTGACCTGCTGGAGGTTCCTTCCGGACGGCTGACCGGGAGCTATTCCATCCCCGGGTACGGCCACGCAATGGCACCGGGTTGGTCGCCTGATGGCTCCAAAATCGTATTTATCCTGCTCACCGAAAAGGGAGAAACAATGGCTGTATTGAATCTTTCATCGGGAAACATCACAAAGCTATTCCCGGCGGCCGGTTCAGAACTGCTGGGTCCCGCCAGGTTTTACAGGCAGTATATCGTTTATGGCATCGACCATGGAGGCTCGGAAAACATATTTGCGTTTGATACTTTATCCGGGGTTGTCTACAGGATCACTTCGGGCCGGTTTGCCATATCTAATCCCGATTTTTCAGCAGATCAACACTCCCTGATCTGTTCCGACTACACCTCCGATGGGCTCATGGTGGTTGAATCAACTGTGGATACTGCAGCCTGGATACCCTTGTCACGGCTGAAGGATGAGCCGGGGCGGCTATCCGAAGCGCTTGCGGCACAGGAAACTGCAAACATCCGGGATAGTGTGCTTTCGCGGAATATTTACAGGATGAATAGCTCCGACAGCGTAAATCCCACGAAGGACAGCATCATCGGGAAAACATATCCCACAAGGAGATACTCCAGGATACTGAACCTCTTTAACCCGCACAGCTGGGCCCCCGCATCGTTTGACGCAAACAACCAGAAGTTCAGGCCCGGCGTGATGCTGCTTTCCCAGAACACGCTGAGCACCATGGTTGCTTCGGCCGGGTGGGAGTACAATGTGAACGGACAAACCGGGAAATTTTATGCCAATATCGATTACCTGGGATGGTACCCGGAAATATCCCTCCGATACGACATCGGGAATCGAGCAGCTTTTGCACAGGACAAAAACAGCGGGGGCCTGGCCCGCTTTACCTGGCAGGAATCAAATGTAAAAGCCACACTAAGCATACCCTGGAATTTTTCCCATGGCAGGTATACCCGTTCGCTGCAGCCCTCAATTGGAACCACACTGGTATTTTTTCAACACAACCCCACCACGCCAAACCGGGTGATAGCCGGGATGATACAAACGGTTGACTACCGGATTACTGCTTCACAGTACCGGCATTCGGGGCAGAAGGATGTTTTCCCTAAATTTGGCCAGGCCTTGGAAATCAATTACAGGAACTCCCCGTTTGGCGGCCACCAGGTTGGGTCGATCTTCAGTGCCGGCGCCAGCCTGTATCTCCCCGGGCTGGCCAGGCATCACGGAATATGGGCGTATTACGGATACCAGCACCGTGAGGAAAGGTACATTCACGGGTATTGGGAGGACCTTATACGGTATCCGAGGGGATATAAGTATGCCTGGGACAAAGATGTCTACAGTGCAAACATCAACTATAAACTGCCACTGGTATACCCGGATCTCAGCCTTGGATCGGTACTGTATCTTAAAAGGATCAAACTGAACCTGTTTTACGACTGGGCCTGCATCAACGGACCGTTATCCTTTCCTGAATACCAGTCAATGGGTTCCGAACTTACATTTGATTTCCATCTCCTGCGGTTCGTTGTCCCCATCGAAATGGGAATCCGAAGCATCTACTATCCGCTCACCGGAGGGTACGGCTTCCAGTTGATCTACTCCATCTCCTACTGACACCTATACGGGGTGGTGGACCCTGACAGCCCTGTGTATCTGAAAAAGATTAAATTTGCAATGCTTTGATGCCAAAATCAATCACCGGTAAACTACTGGTATGGCGGTTACGTCATATCAAACAGCAGCAGTTCGTGCTGATCCTCAGCATTGCAGTCGGGATCGGCAGCGGCCTGGCAGCCGTGGTGCTTAAGAACACCCTGTACTATACCAACTACTTCCTCACAAACGGGTTCAGCTATCACGGCATCTATTACCTGTTTCTCGCATTTCCGGTAATCGGGATAATACTTACACTGCTTTTTGTCAAATATATTGTTAAGGACAATATCAGCCACGGGGTCAGCAAGGTACTCTACGCAATTTCAAAGAATAACAGCCAGATCAGGCCGCATAACACCTTTACTTCACTTATAGCCTGCACCCTCACCCTTGGTTTTGGGGGTTCGGTCGGACCTGAAGCACCAATCGTGCTGACGGGCTCTGCGATCGGCTCAAACCTTGCCAGGCTGTTCAGGCTCGATTACAAGACAACTACCTTAATGATCGGGTGCGGTGCGGCCGGGGCAATAGCGGGCATTTTTGAGGCCCCAATCGCCGGGGCAATTTTCGTTCTCGAAATCCTGATGCTTGACCTTACGGTTACCACCCTGATTCCGCTGCTGATCACCACGGTCACAGCCTCTCTTGTTGCATACCTCCTGATGGGAAACGAGGTGCTGTTTTCCTTCACATTAAACAGTCCCTTTATCCTGCGCCATATCCCCTACTACATGCTGCTGGGAGTCTTTACGGGTTTGGTTTCTGTTTTCTTTATCCGCGGCAGCATAGGCATAGAGTCGCTGTTAAAGAAAATCACCCCTGCACTCAGGGTGGGTATATCGGGGACCCTGCTTGCACTGCTGATCTTTGTCTATCCATCTCTTTTCGGTGAGGGTTATACCGTGCTTAAGGGAGTTATCAACGGCCATGGTGAAATTATCGGCAATTCGTCGCTCTTTGGTCAGCTTAAGGAAAACCACTGGACATTGCTGATCATCATCTTCGGATTGATCATCATGAAAATCCTGGCCATGGCGCTCACCCAGGGCAGCGGCGGAATCGGAGGCACCTTCGCCCCCTCCATCTTCGTGGGTGCCATCTGCGGCTTCTTTTTTGCAAAGCTCCTGAATTCCACTCTCGGTCTCCATATCGCCCCCAGCAATTTCGCGCTCGTCGGGATGGCCGGGGTGATGGCCGGGGTGATGCACGCCCCGCTTACTGCCATCTTCCTGATAGCAGAAATCACAGGAGGATACCAATTACTGACTCCGCTAATAATGGTGTCGGCCATTGCCTATCTTACCTCCCATTTCTTTGAAAACCATTCAATCTACACCCGGCAGCTGGCCGAACGCAAAGAGCTGATCACCCACGACAAAGACAAGGCAGTACTCTCATTTATGTCGCCAAAACAACTCATCGAAACCAATTTTGCCAGGGTACACCCTGATGCAACCCTGGGAGAACTCGTCAAAATAGTGGCCACCGCCTCACGCAATATTTTTCCTGTCGTTGACCAGGAGGGAACCTTTTACGGTATCGTCATGCTCGACAACATCAGGCAGATTATGTTTGATCACTCAATTTATGATGTGACCTTTGTCAAAGACCTCCTCTTCATGCCCGATTATGCCATAAACCCCAATGATTCGATGGACTCGGTGATACAACTGTTCCAGATAAGCGACCGGTACAACCTGCCGGTGCTCCAGGAGGGGAAATACCTGGGCTTCATCTCCAGGGCCAATGTCTTTTCGCAATACCGGGAGTTACTGAAAAAATTCTCCGACGACTAGCAGCCTGTCACGGCAGCAGGGTTAATTTCCTTAATAATTCTGTGTTTTAATTATTAATGTATATAATACTTGACATTTAGTAAAGTATTAATTACTTTTGTTGCGGCGTTCAGTTAAAGCCATACCTGTATGATCCTGTTGAATAACTTAAAAGCAGTGCGGTTTAACCATAACCAGATAACCCAGGAAGATCTGGCTGAAAAGGTAAGTGTATCGCGGCAAACGATCCATGCTATTGAAAACGGGAAATTCAATCCGTCGGTAAAATTGGCACTGGCACTCGCCCGGTTCTTTGAATGCAGGGTTGAAGAGTTGTTTTACCTAAAAAAAGAGGAGGAAAAATGAAACAAAGATTTCCTTATTTTCTGATCGCGCATGGCGCATCAGGACTGGTGATTTTTAATAAAAACTGATTTCCTGCCAACCATTTGCTGTAAAAGCGACTGACCCTTTCCTCAAATGAAGAAAGGGTCAGCAACAGGTCATCTGCGATCTGAAAGTAACCAGCCGGCGGTTAATATCCGAACACGGTTTTCAGGTCCAGTTCCTTCACAGGCCCGTATGCAGAGAGAGTTTTCATGTCCATTTCCGACTTTTTGCCAAGGACCATGATGGTGAAGTTTTTATCCTTGATATACTTTTCCTGGAAGACCTTCAGGTCAGCAAATTTCATTTTGGGGATCCGGTTGAAAACATCCTTGCGGATATCGTAGGTGAGTCCGAATTTCCGGGCGCTCAGGTAATTGAACAACACCTGTGCCTTTGTGATGCGCTCGGTTCGGATTTTATTGATAATGGCCTCCCTGGAGGAGTTCAGCGCTTTTTCGCTTTCAGGCATATTATTAAAAAGTCCTGTCATCGCCTTCATCGCTTCGGGCAGTTTGTCGATCTGGGTGCCCAGGTACGAGAACAGGTAATAGTTCTGAAATGGCTGCACCGGGGTACGGTACCCTGCATAGGCGCTGTATGCAAGTCCTTTGGATTCGCGGATCTCCTGGAATACGATTGAATTCATGCTCCCGCCGAAGTATTCATTGAAAAGCCTGATACTCGGTGCAAGTTCCTTATTGTATTTATCCGACTTTGAGAGCATAATGATCTCTGCCTGTTTCATATTGTAATCGACGGTAAATACCTTTGGCTGGTCAGTTGCAAGCTGCTCGAACCTTTTCGGGGCAGGAACCGGTTTGAGCTCGCTGGCAATCCGGTGTTCCTTGGTGAGAACCTGCGTAAGTTTGGCCGTGTTTTCAGGACCATAATACAAAATCTTGTGCTGGAAACCCATCAGCCCCTTGAGGAGGTTTATCAGGTCGGTGGCCTGCAGGGCATCGAGCTCGGATGAGGATAAAATATTAGTATAGGGTGATTTTTCGCCATAGACGCCATAATTATACATGGCTTGCCAAAGGATGGTTTGCTTGGAAAGTTTATCGTCATCGCGGCGTTTCTTGATGTCAGCAACCAGGTTTTGAAGGGCCTTCACATCGGGCTGGGCATCGGCCAGCAGCTGTTCCATAAGGTTCATTGCACTCGGGAGGCATTCGCTCAGGCCGTTCAGGGAAATCCAGACCTCTTCATCGGAACTGTTTACATTGAATGAGCATCCCATTTTGTAAAACTCCTCCTTGATTTGCTTTCCTGTAAATTTGGAAGTTCCAAGGTATTCCAGGTAGTCAAGGGCCATGCCCAGTTCGCGGGTATGGTTTGTCCCCATTTCAAAGAAATAGTAAAGTGAAAAAGTTTTATTCTCGCTATTCTCCTTATAGAGGACAGGAACGATGTTCCTGAGGTTAAACTTCTTGATATCATTATCATAATCGATGAATACAGGTTCGATCACGTTGCTTTTTTCGGACATGATCTTCTTCAGGAAGGGTGACTCGTCGTCACGGTTCATGGTAACCGGGGTAATCTGCGGCTTTACAACCTTTTTTGTTTCTTTGGCCTGGCCTGTCCTTTTATATACGATCACAAAGTTGTCCCCGTAGTTTTTATTGGCAAATTCGACGATATCTGCTTTGGTGATCTTTGCAAGGTTATCTACATTATTCACAACGCCTGCATGGGGAAGTTCCTTGATGAACTCATCAACCATGGTCATTGCACGGCCGTTGTTCGATTCATATTTTTTAATCTCTTCCAGCCTGAGATCATTGATAATGGCCGGGATCAGCCAATCGGGGAAATCACCTTTTTTCACAAGGGCGATTTGTGCCATGATCAGGTCCTTCACCTCTTCGAGCGATTGTCCCTCTTTTGCCTTACCCGAAAAGATATTCACCGAATAATCTTTCAGTACATAGGAAAATGCGTCGGCTTCAAGGACCTTCTGAGCCTGGTTCAGGTTCAGATCCATCAGGCCGGCGTGGTTGTTGCAAAGGACCTTGTTGCACAGGGTCAGCAGATCAGCGTCTTTGGTAGCGGCACCGCCAAGCCTGTAGCCGATGGTCACAGAGGCTGCATCCGGGCCAACCACCTCCTTGACAATCGGCTGGGTGATGGGCATTTCAACGGCAGGAACATAGGGGGTAACCGGTTTTGAAACCAGCTGGCCGAAGGTGGCATCAACCATTTTGATCATCTCGTCAGGGTTAAAGTCGCCCGAGAGCACAAGTGCAATGTTGTTGGGGACGTAACGCGCGGCAAAATAATTCCTCAGCGATGTAAGGGAGGGGTTCTTCAGGTGTTCAACGGTGCCGATGGTTGTTTGGGTACCGTAGGTATTGGTGGGGAACAGGCCTAAAAACAGCTCTTCAAAAACCTTGTTGTCGTCGTTGTCAAGGCCGATATTCTTCTCCTCATAAACGGTCTCAAGTTCCGTGTGAAACAACCTGAAGATCGGATCCTTGAACCGTTCGTGTTCAACCTGCAGCCACTGGTTAATTTTGTTGGATGGGATATCATTCACATATACCGTCTCTTCAAAGGAGGTAAATGCATTGGTCCCCTTGGCCCCGATCCCGGCCAGCAGTTTGTCATATTCGTTGGCAATGGCAAATTTCGAAGCGGCTCCCGACAAACTGTCGATCTGGTGGTAGATCTTTTTCCGTTGCAGGGTGTCGGTCGTTTTTTTATATACCTCGAACTTGTTTTCAATCTGGTCGAGCAATACCTTTTCACTTGCAAAATCTTTGGTTCCGAATTCGTCGGTGCCCTTGAACATCATGTGTTCGAGGTAATGCGACAACCCGGTATTGTCGGACGGGTCGTTTTTGCTGCCTGTTCGCACGGCAATGGCGGTCTGGATGCGCGGTGCATCCTTGTAAACGGTGAGGTAAACCTTCAGCCCGTTGTTTAATGTATAGATCCTGGCCTTGAGCGGGTCGCCCTTGACCGAATCGTATGTGTATGTTTTCTGTGCCATTGTGCTGAATAACAGCAAGAACAGAAAAGCAACCAGTGAAAATCGCATGATTGAATTTTTCATTTGCATGGGTTCTTTAATTGAAAACTAAATAAAACTCCTGAACAATATTTAAACTGCATATCGCTAATCAACTTCGCTGCTGCTATTTATGGAACTTCCTGATAAATTCCTCCACCTCGGGCACTCCGCCCTGGTAGATCAGGTAACCATTGTAGGGTTCGCGGGGGGTTATTTCGTCGTTGATCGGCGTAAGCATGATCTCCTTCACCTTCGCAAGGTCGCTGGTCTGACCCAAAGCCCAGCTAAGTTTGATAAAGGCAGTTTCCGGCAGCATATTTTCAGCAGGAATGATCCCCTTTGCCATCAGGTCGCGGCCGGTATCGTAAACAAACATGTGTACATAACCCCAGAGTGTCTGGACCGTCATATAAATGGCCACCCCTTTGGCGATGGCCCGTTCGATGGCCGGGTAGATCGGTTTGTTGACATGGCCCAGGCCTGTCCCGATGATGATGATTCCCTTGTAACCGGCATCCACCAGGGCATCAATTACATCGGGCTGCATATTGGTATAATAGTACAGCATGGTAACCTTCTCTTCATAGTAGGGCATAATGGTAACATTGCGGTCGGTGCGCCTGCGGTGGTAATCCTGTTTGATGGGTACCACTCCCTGCCTTGTGACAGTGGCCAGCGGAGTATCTCCGATGGTACGGAAGGTGGACCTGTAGGATGAATGCATCTTGCGCACGCGGGTGCCCTTGTGCAGGAACCCATATTCATCGGAGGTAGGGCCAAACATGCACACCATCACCTCGGCGATGTCGCCATGGGCGGCGGCAGTGGCCGCATGCATCAGGTTGAGTGCCGCGTCGGAGCTCGGACGGTCGGAGGAACGCTGTGAACCTACGAGTACGATCGGAACCGGTGAGTTCTGAACCATGAAGGTGAGGGCGGCCGAGGTATAATGGAGGGTATCGGTACCATGGCCGATGATGATGCCGTCGATCCCCTTTTCAATTTCATTGCCGATGGCAACTGCAAGTTTTTTATACTGGTCGGGGCCCATGTTTTCACTGAAAACAGCAAAGAGCTTTTCGGTCGTAAGGTTGCAGATATCTGCCAGTTCGGGAACGGCTCCATACAGTTCTCCCGGTGAAAAGGCAGGAATCACGGCACCCGTACGATAATCGAGCCGTGAAGCAATTGTACCTCCCGTTCCCAGGAGTTTTACATTGGGAAGGTCTTTTGAATAGGGAAATTCCTTTTCCGGAATTTTATAAACTGCCTTCTTGTATCCCAGCTCTACGATGTCGGTGATGCCGTCAATGTCGACCCCGATGTTGTAACCTGTGAAAAATTTCATGACGATGTGCTTGTCGTCGGTATTCTCGGCACGCGGTAATATGGTGCCTTCAAAGGTTCCCCTGTGACTGTCGATCCTTACCTTTGCCCAAACACGGGCATTGAATTTTTGTAGTACTTCGAGTGCCCGTCCCTTGTATCCCTGGAAAATGTCTTCGGCCATAAGTTAAATAGTGAAATGTGAAATAGCGAATTGTGAAATTGTGAAATAATGAGATGTTAAAAAGTGATTTGCTTGCTGAGATCGTTGAGGGAGATGTTTCCAAGAGCCAACCTGCTCAGGTTGCCCATCACCCAGCGTAATCCTGCTTCCTCATTTTTCGAGGTCCGGATATCCCTGTATTTTTTAACCAGGAAGGGAATCTTTCCAAGAATCTCCTCCCGTTTAAGCTCCTTGAAATTAAGGGTGACCAGGATTGATTCAAAATCCATTTTAGGATGCTGGTATTGGTGCAGCAGCATTTTCCTTGAGATTGCAATGTCAAGGTTCCTTTCCGTAAGGAACTTCAGGAGGTCGTATACCTTTTCAAAAGTAAAATCGGGTAGTTCGGGGTATTGTCCCTGGATATGTTTCAGCGTATGTGCCAGGAGTGTGGCTGTAAACCGGGCAGGAATGTTCAGTTCTGCCTGGATGCGTTCAATCATTGGAACCAGGTTGTTTTTGAAGATGTAGGTGTAGGTGCCTTCGGGCACATTCCATTCCTTCAATTGCTGCATACGCTCACAAACGAGTTTCGGAAGTCTCATCCTGGCCTCGTCGATTGCCGAATCTTCAAGGGGGATGGGTGCCGAGTCGGTATCCGGGTACATCCGGTCGGCTCCCGGGAGTACGCGTTCGAAGATGGTTGTCCCATCTTCAAAGGCCTTCCTCGTTTCGTTGGGAACCCCGGCGAATGCCAGTTTGCACCGCTCTTCAATGGTCTCCAGCCCGGTTTTTATATCATCCTCGGGACCCCAGAAGATGATCTGGGCATCCTCTTCCCTGCTGCCAAGCAGCGAGCGTATTTTCGACCATGCCTTTTCCCCCACGGCATCCTCGAACATCTCGGAATGAGCCATGTTGGGCTTTTCAATGCAGGCAATCACCTTAAGCCTGTCGGAAAGGTCGTCGGCAAACATCTTGCCCGGCTGGGTAAAATAGGATAAAACACCCTTAAACTGTGGCAGGTTCACAATGTAAACCTTCACCATCGAATTTTTGGGCACACCCAGGTTTTCCAGCTTGAAGTCCTTGGCTTTGACCTCTTTTGACACGATTTTCCAGTCGGCCGGGCTTTTCACGGTTTTGAGAAGCATATCCCTGACCGCCAGCAGCGCCCATTGACGGAAACACTCGTTGTGAGTAAGTTCGGGCATCCACCCTGTATGGGCAACACCCTTGATTTCAACACGGGTGCCTCCTTTGCAACTCACATTCACATCGGCCCTTGTTGAACCGATGCCATTGCGTACTTTGCCCGTGCTGCGGTTCAGGAAACGGATATAATCCGCTCCCTCCTTT
>JBAXFZ010000054.1:0-15338 GCA_037139685.1 Bacteroidota bacterium | reverse complement strand
GCAGTGACGAATTATATTTTGCATCCAAGATCGGGAATTAATCTTACTACCTTTGCCTGTAACGTTAACCGGCACCGCGGCAATGTTTGAACCGTAAGCAACCGTGAGTCCGTAATCAAAACTGGTAATAACCAGTTCGTTGTTGGCTAATACAGTTCCATTCAGCGTCGCTGTGGTACCGGTGACGAGCGTTGCGGCCAATGTGGTAACAACGGGACTAAGTGTGAACTCGTAGGCTCCGATGTCGGGCGTCGTTCCGCGGGTTACACCGGCATAATCGGTTGTAACGGCAGGAACGGTTGTTCCGGCATTGTTCAGTTCAACCTTTGTGGTATGCAGGTCGGTGGATGATACAAACTGGGGATCGACATTCTGTGAATTATAATCACCGCCTGTGGCTGTTCTCCACGCTGCCATGGTGGGCTGGTCGGCTGCGTTGTAGTAAGCCAGCATTCCAGAAGCAGAATAGAGATCGTTATAGTTTGAACTCCATACTCCCGTGCTGGAAATATAAGCGGCATAATGCTTGCCCGTTCCGCCGGCAACCCTGTTGTTTGCAAAGATGTTGTTGCTGAGGGTGTAGAAGGCGGCGACACTACGGTAGAAGGCATAGGTGGTTGATGTTGCAGTAGCTGGCCCGCTTACATAGAAATCGTTGTAATAGAGGTTGTAGAATGAGGTTGAATAGGACCCGTCGTAAAATCCGTAAATATTCGGATTGGTTGCAAGGCCGCCGTCGAGAGAGACCAGGTTGTTTGAATATTCATTTGTAACACCGCTGGCGCCATAGTTATAGATCCCGTAGATATAGGGTGTTGCGCCGGCATTGGTGCAGCCGATGTTGAAGATCTTATTCTTCTTGGTGTTGGCTGAATAGACATACATTCCCCTGGCATAGGGCGAACCGGTCGTGGCAGTGAGGGACCAGTTCCCGATGATGTTGTTTTCAATCGCATTGCCCGGATTTCCCGAGGAGCAATAAAGCCCGTAGATGGAACCGGTTCCGGCGAAGGAGATTGAACCTGCGGTGGCAGCGCTTCCGATGATGTTCGGAGTAACTGTCCCGATTTTTAATATACCTGCAGTGAAGCCCATGAAGTACATGCCACCGGTAAATGCCGTATTGGTGTAGCTGATACCCGAAACGGTGTTGCCCTGGATGTAGGATGCGGTTGTTGCAGAGAGAGAACCGTAAATTCCGTAGAAGTACCCTGCCGATAAAGCGCCGGTAATGGAGGTTAGAACGGTTGTGCTGCCGACCAGGTTATTCAGGATGTTGGCCACGCCTCCGGAGAAATAGATGCCATACAGGTAGGCGGAACCCGTGTTGGACATATTGATGTTCTGAACCGTATTGCCGGAAACCGTAGTCGGGGTGATTACACCTAAAGTCAGGTACATTCCGTAGATATAGTTGGTGGTGGCATTTGTCCAGGCTGTGCCTGCACAAAGAGGAGCCGAACCGCCCACGTAGTTGTTGCTTATCGTATGGTTATTTGAAGCCCCGACGAGGTAAATGCCGTATTGCGTAGCGGTAGAGGCAGTCGCGGAATTGTAGTAGAAACTGTTCCCCGTAATTACAGCGCCATCGGCAACCGTGGTGAAATATAACCCGTAGTTCTTATAGTTATAGATGTTGTTGTTGATAACCCTGAGGGAATTAAGGAAGCTCGAATTGTAGATACCGGTGGTCTGAACGCCGGTTGTTCCGCCTGTGGCATCACCGATGTTATTCCCGTTGATCTCGACGATATTGTTGCCGGTTGTGCCGATATTGACAGTTCCGTAGGTTGTCGTTGTACCGTTGTTTTCAATGGTGCAGTTTTTAAGGTAACAGGCTTGCGAACCATTGTTGAACTGGATGGTTGGTCCTGTGTTTGCAGCCGTGGCATTGGTATTGCGGAAGGTCAGGTATTTACCGGCCTGTCCGTCAATGGTTAAACGGCTTGCACCGTTGGTCCTGATCATGGCAGCCCCGGTGGCAACGGCGGTTCCGCTGATTGTACGGAGGGTCGTGGCATCAGGTTTGATGGTCAGGGTATAGTTTGCACCGGGAACGTCTTCGGCCCATGGGTTCAGGGCAATGGTGCCCGGTTCGACAAGGTCGGCTGTAATGTTAATAACGGTATTGCCTACCAGAACCCCCTGGTTGATCATGTCAAACGCGCCGCCTGTATTGGTCAGCGTTGCATAAGTTCCGGGAACCGTAATCGTTGTCGGGATAGAGCCGGAAACGATGGTATAGGTCTGGAAGTTGGCTGGTTTTGCATTTATGTTCTGTACCGGCGGGTTGGCGCTGGCGCCGGCCATCAGGTAGTTTGAACTTAGGTTGTTTGCGGCATCCTGTGCAACGACAAAATACTGGATGATGTCGCCGGCAACCACACTGCCCGTATTGATGATACCATAGTTAATGGTAAAACTGAAGGGGCTGATGGTGTTGCTTGCGGTTACATATTTCCAGCCATTGTCGGCGCTGGTGTTTCCAACGAATGCATCGGCATCTGTCGATTTTTTGAAATAGATCCTGGGAAGGCTTGCACCCGTTGAGACACCAACATTATCGGTGATTGTCGCCCAGTTGGTAAGCACGCGGTTCGCAGTTGTACCGTTGCCAATGGCCACATAGGAGATGTTGGGTCCGAAAACGTCGGCCGAAAGGGTGAAGGCCCCGGCATCTGCGCCGACATCCGTGGGGGTGATGCCGCTGCGCGCAGTGCCGTCATAATCATCCGTTACACTGGCAAGGGCTTTCCCGGCTCCTTCAACAGGGGTTGGGCTCTGCACGTGCAGGTTGGCAGTTGCGGTATTGCCGTTGGGGGCGACAAAATTGGGATCAGCGTTGCCGCTGGCCATTTCAGTGTTTGTTGCACCCTTGTAAGCTGCAAAAGTTGCCTGGTCGGCCGAGTTGAAATAACCGAAGGTACCGCCGGTAGCCCCGTTGGCAAGGATCAGGTTATAGTTGCTCGTGACGCCCAGCGGGAAAATGGTGGTGCCGGCGATCTTCATGCCGTAATGTTTGCCTGTCAAACCGCCGGAACGGCTGTTTACGAAGATATTGTCAAGGCAGTATCTCGGTGTCGACAGCGAAGGAGTCATTACGCTGTTGAATGCATAGGTGCTTCCCGTGGTTATGGCTGCCGGGGCGCCTCCGATATAAACGCTGTTGTTCAGCACGCTGTCAACGGTTGCACTACTCTCATAAATACCGTTAATGATGTTGCTCGAGGTGTTGGCAGTTCCGTCGGTATTAACGCCCAGCTGGATCATGTTGTTCTTTGCGGTTACATAGGCACCCCCGTTTGAGAGGTAAAGCCCGGTCGCCTGTGATGTTGCGCTGGCAGAGGCAAGCGTCACATTATGGATGAAGTTCTTCTCGATCAGCAGGGTGCCTGCTGCATGGCCGGTGTAGATGCCATGGGCGCCAACGGCGGCAGCGGCTTCTGTATTGGTCAGGTTATAGATGAGGTTTGAGCGGATGATGGATCCGGGAACCGAGTTCAGCGAATAGATACCCACCAGGGAGGCAATGCCGGCGATGGTGGTGTTGGCTGCCGAGGTATTAAGGTCGCGGATAGTATTGTTGCTCAATACATTCGGGAGGCCCGTGCCGGCGGCATAGATACCGACAATGTGCGAACCGTTATAGGAGCTCAGGTTGTTGATGTTGGCAACGGTATTGTTGGCAACCGACATGGTGCCTGTTCCTGCAGAGGAGATGAAGAAGGCCTGGATCTGCAGCGGGGGATAGGCCATCACCGGTGTCTGGATACTGTTGGCAGTGGTGAGGCTTCCGGCCAGGTTGCCGCTTACGGAAACGGTGCCGTTCTGAACGGTCGGTGTTACCGAAAATGGCCTGAGAGTCAGGGCATAGGTTGATGTGGAGCCGGCCGCACCGGTGATGCTGAAGGATCCGAAGGTATTGTTCGTGACATTCCCGTACATACCCCTGAAATCGAGTCCTTCGTAGGTGGAAGCATAGGCCCCGTTACCGACGGTAATCGATATCGACCCTGTTCCTGTTGCGGAACCGATCGTATTGTTGCTGATGTTCTGGATTCCTGCCACCGAGAGCAGCCCGGTGAAAAAGATGGAAGCTGCAGTGGGATTTGTGTAAAGCACAATGTTTGCTATCGTGTTCCCCTGTATTGTACTGGGATTAATGGTTAATACCCCGGTCTGGAACCGAATGGCATAGATGAAATTGGCAATTGTCGGAGGTGTTCCGCTCCCGTTCAGGGTCCAGGGAGTGCCGCCGCAATTGGCTGCCGAACCGCCGATATAGTTGTTTGTGACAGTATAACCATCGCCTGCCGCAAGGAAAATCAAGTTATACCCGACGGCAACCGTGGGACTAAGGGCAGTGGTCATGTAAAAACTGTTCCCGCTGATGGTCCATCCGGTGGAACCCGAAAACAAACCGACACCGATCGGGTTGCCTCCTGCAGGTGCATAAAAATCGTGAATGAGACAGTTTGAAATGGTATTGTTACTGTTGAACAATAAAGGGAAAGCAGAACCGGAAGAGGCAACTGCATAAAGCGGGGCGGTAGCACCATTCCTGATTTCGCAGTTATCGATCACGTTACTGTTGTTCCCGGTTAACCCGGTAGTACCTCCGAAATTAACGGTTCCGTAAGTGCCGGTGCTGTTTACGCCCTTCACAATGCAATATTTAACGCTGTTAAAAGATGACCCGTTTGCAAACATGATAGTAAAACCGGAGGTGGAAGTGTTATCGATGGTCATATCAAGTGCGGTCCCGGTAGCGTTTACGCGGCCGTCAAAATAGACGTATGAAGCGCCGTTAAGGTAGAGGGTCCCGGCTGTGCTGCTGCTTGTAAGGGAGAGCCCGGACACTGAGGGGTAAACGGTAACTTTATTGGTTGAACTTGCACCCGGGATGGTGGTTGCGGTCACGGGAAAAGCAGCTTCAGCAGTGCTGAGGTAGGAGGACTGAAGAATCAGGTTGACCGCACAGGAAACGCCATTGGTCGCGAGGTCCGAAAAAGCCGCGGTGAGGGAAAGATAATCTCCTGTAAGACCAACAGTTTTATTCCCGCACCGGGGTGTCGGGGGAAGTGTCGTCTGCGAACCGGTCAGGTAGGCAGATTCTCCGTCGGTGAAGGAAACAACCCTGAAATAATAGGTCACACCAGCCAGTAAACCGGTAGCGGGTTGTGAATAAAGTGTTCCCGTTGTTGCAACTGAAGTTGATGTGACATCGGTTCCAACCTGGGTATAGGTAACCTGGTCGGTCGATTTGTATACTCTGAAGCCTGTTTCATTATTGGAATTGTCGGTCCAGCCGATGGTCATGCTGCCCTGAGTAACCAGTGAGGTTGTAAAGTTGATGGGCGGAGCAGGGATAACCGGGTTGATCACCCTGAATTCATCCACGCCGATATCGGTAACACCGTAGTCGGAGGTTGCCGTAAGTTTAATTTTGGTGTTGGCTGAATTGCCCGGGAGGGTTGTTGTGAATTCAGTCCATGCAGCGGATATGCCAAGTGAAGGCCTTAAAGCGGCCGACCATGTTGTTCCCCCGTCATTCGAGGAATAAACATTAAGTGCATCAGTCCCTGAGGTGTTTATGTAATAAAATTTCACGATTACAGCGCCGGCCGGGTATGCCGACAGGTTTATGACCGGGGTGATGAAATCACCCGTTGTTCCTGATGAAGCATCATAACTGTGAAACCTGGCTGAATGAAGCGTCGAATTCGCTCCCGCAGGTGTGTATGATCCAGAGGTGCCTGCCCATCCGGTGGTGTAGTCATCCCGTTGCCATTGATCATCAGCGGGTGTAGTGGTTCCTGACCATGCAGGGGCCAGGGACGAAGGAACCGTCCATACGGCTTCAAAATTCTGCGTAAAGATGGTCTGACCAAATGAAAAATAGCCGGACGCAATCAGAACTAACAGGGAAAGTAAAACTTTTCTCATAGATGTGATTTGTTTTTGGTTGGTTAATTGCTTGATTTGGTTGGATTTATATATGGTTTGATTTGCCTTGAAAAAGGGAAATATATGGGTAACCGTTACAATCACGATCAAAAAACAATCACATTATGGCAATATGAAATAGGTTCTTAACAGGAATAAGTGCAATCTAATGCTCAAAGATAGATCAACTTATCACTTGACCACGTTTTTAATTGAAAAATTAACTTTTTTTAACATTAAGGAAAATAACAGGTTTTCAAACAGTTAGTGTTAATTGTTTCACATCGTGAAAGGGTTTCTGCGGAAAATAAAATGAAGATAAGGTAAACTGCCTCCTGATAGGCATTTGTTCAGTAACGAAGGGGGCGATTTTAAAAGCGTAAAATGCAAAATGCAAAATGCAAAATGCAAAATACCGACAGGTTTTTTTCTTCTAAAAACGGCTGCCTCCAATAAGATATCCCTGTACATACTCCTCTACTGCCGATTCAAGGGTGTAAAAGGGCCTGGAATATCCTATCCCGTGCAGTTTCGACATATTCGCCTCTGTAAAATACTGGTATTTGTCGCGGATATCGGCAGGGGTGTCAATAAAATCAATGGCGGGCATGAGGTTCAGGGCAGAAAAAACAGCGGTGACAAGGTCAAGAAAGGTCCTGGCCTGCCCCGTGCCAAGGTTATAAATTCCCGAATCAGCAGGATGGCTCATTAAAAAATAAATAACCCCGATCACATCCTTAACATAGATGAAATCACGCAGCTGCTCCCCGTCGCGGTAATCCGGGTTATGCGACCTGAATAATTTCACTCTCCCGTTCCCCTGTCCTTGCTTGTCGTTGTATACCTGGTTAAATGCATGGAAAACAACGGATGCCATTCTTCCCTTATGGTATTCGTTTGGCCCGAAAACATTGAAAAATTTAAGCCCGAACCACCTGGGAGGGGTTTGAGGCTGGTCAATTACCCATTTGTCAAAATCATTTTTGGAAATGCCATAGGGATTTAACGGCTTCAGGCGGAAACTCAGCGAGGGATCGTGGTCATCATATCCCAGGGAGCCGTCTCCGTAGGTTGCAGCCGAGGAGGCGTATATCAGGGGTATATTGTACCGGCAGCAGGCGTTCCATATCTTTTTCGAATAGTCGAGGTTGAGTTCGTCGAAAACGGCCTGGTCGAACTCCGTGGTATCGGTCCGCGCACCCAGGTGAAGGATGAACTCAACCCCGGCGGCATGCCCTTCAAGCCAGGTAAAAAAAATACTCCGCTCGACCTTCTCGAGGAAAATTTTATGAGCCGTGTTGGGGAATTTTTGGGTTTTTGAAAAATCATCAACCAAAATAATATTCCTGAACCCCTTATTATTGAGCTTGCTAACCATGCAACTTCCAATAAACCCGGCAGCACCTGTGACAATGATCATTTTTCCGAATCTTTTTCACAAAAATAGACAAACTAAGGCGCAATATGTAAAGTTTTATCATTTTCTGAGTACTTTTACATCCAAATAAACTCCACAACCATGAAAAACTTAAAGTTCCTCCGCGGATTGAATATGGCAATTATCCTGTTTATCAGCATATTGTTCTTTCCCTGCCTGGTGAATGGCCAGACAAAGGGCACCTTTGTCGATACACGCGACAACCGTGTTTATGCCTGGGTGAAAATCGGTTCCCAGACCTGGATGGCTGAAAATTTAAAATACGACGCGAAGGTTGGCAGTTGGGCCTACAACAACGATTCAACCAACGTCCCCACTTTTGGCAGACTGTATAACTGGAAAACAGCGCAGGCATCCTGTCCCAAAGGATGGCGGGTTCCTTCCGATAAGGAATGGGGTGCATTGATCCAGGCGTATGGCGGAGGCGGCGAAGCCGGTCTCAGGATGATTGAAACCGATACGGTTGTAAAGGTGCGCGGTCACGCAGTACTCCCCGGCGGAACTCCCTATTCTACCTTGCTGGGTGGTATCAGGCATCCCGATGGTTCCTGTATCGGCCTGAATTACTGGGGTGGCTGCTGGTCATCCGGGAAGGTCAACGACACGGTTGCCAACACCTATCTTTTTGCCCATGGACGCAAGGATCTCGGCGTCAGTACCAATGATAAAAGTGCCGGGTTCACGGTAAGGTGCGTTAAAGCCAAATAGCAGACCAGGTTGTTCAATCCTGTACGAATTTCCAATAGGTTTTTTTGCCTCTTTTTTGATGTGGATGCAAGGCTGTGATGGCTGGTGAAGCTCAAAGTACAATGAGTGAACCTTTCTTGCATGGAATTCCCGGGAATGACCAAAGCGTGCGCTGCACCCGGGTTATGAATATAACAAATTATCAGATAAAGAATAAATTTCAACCATTATGTCAGAAACAGGTTTAGGAATCGGTTCCAGGGTTAAACATCCGCAATTTGGCAAAGGCGTGGTCATCCAGGTACGTTCGGATGCCTATGAAATTACATTCATCGAGCAGGGAACCCGCAAGATTCAACGGGATTATGAAGGTCTTGAAACCATCGAGGCAGTTGAAACCTCCACTGAAATGGCGACCTACGAAAAAATTGAAAAGAGCCTGATCAGGGTTTTACACCGCTTCAGCGACATTCATGAAACGGTGCCTTTAGGTGTAAAATGGACCGGGGGGAAGATCATAATGGTCCCCGGTGAGGTTGGATTAAAGGAAAAGGAGATTCCCATGGAAACCTTTTTTCACAAGATTGTGATGATGCGCGACAGGTTGCGCGTACTTGAACAAAAGCTGAATGCAAGCGAACTTACCGACCAGGAAAAGGTCGACATGCAGCAGTACATCACCCGGATCTATGGCAGCCTCACCACCTTCAACGTCCTCTTTAAAAACAAGGATGACCAGTTTGAGGGGGAACGCGGGGCTTAGGCACAGTCTGCGTTATTTCCAGAAATTGTGAAGTTCGTCCAATGTTTCGCGCTCTTTCAGGATTTCGAACCGGTTTTCATTGAAACCGATAATCCGGGGTGTTTGGCGGCTGTTGTACCGGGACCACATACTGAACGTATATCCGCCGGTATCATGGATGACAAGGTAATCTCCCTCTTCAACTACAGGCAGGATCACATTTTTGGCGATGATGTCCCCCGAAAAGCACAAGGGGCCTGCAAGGTTGTAAGGGTTGTCATCAGAGCCGCCCTTCTGCACTCCATACTTATCAAACAGGCTGTATTCATGCTGCCAGTCGCGGGGATTTAAACACTCGCGTACGAACAGGTCGGCCCCGACATGCAGCATGGCAGTATTGACTGAGGGATCGTGTTTCACATACTCCACGCGGCTGACAGTCCACCCGGAATTGGTATAGACCCATCTGCCGAATTCGGTAATGAGCCTGAATGAAGCGGGATTGAAGAGCAGGGGTGCGCGTTCGGCAATTTTCCGGGCATATTCCTCCATCGAAGGAGGGGTGGAAGCGGACAGGTATGAGACAGGCAGGCCGCCGCCGATATCAAAGACCGTTACCGGGGGGATTCCTGCATCCCGGCGCCGGATGTTCATCTCCAGTACAAAGTCATATAAAATCCCGATTCCGTCGACAAGCATCTGCACCGGGCACCCCTGTGAACCAACATGCAGGTGAACACCGGTCAGCCACGGGCAGTTGATGAAGGCATGTTCGAGTTCGGCCCGCCGCCGGCTGACGGGAACCCCGAATTTCGAATATTCTCCTGCTACGCTCGATCCCGCTATTGTACCCACTCCGACCTGCGGATTGATCCTGAGGCCGATGGAGCCTGGCTGAAAGGCAGACCCTGACAGGTTCGGAAGCAAATTTGCGATGCGGTCTAATTCGGAAAGGTTGTCAACATTAATGTTAATACCTGTTTTAAGAGCAGACTCAAGTTCTTTGATTGTTTTTGCCGGCGAATCATATACAATCTGACCGGGCCGGTAACCGGCTTTCAGGGCCATTGAAACTTCTCCCCACGATGCTGCTTCAACCCCGATGGCAGGGGATATTCCTTTGGTAAATTCCATGATACGTAACAGCGGATTAGCCTTAATGGCCATGCCATGAAGCGTGCCGGCGGGGAAACATGATGTAAGGTAACGGATCCTGGATGCCAGGAACGGGAGATCATAAAAGATAACCGAAGTGTCCTCCTCCCTGATCTTCCCTGCTGCAATCGCCGAACGAAGGATCTCCCCGATCGGATGAACACTCAGATTCCCTGAAAGCATAAGACATCCTGTTTCAGCAAATAAATTTTCGCTATTTCGCTACCTCGCTACTTAATTAATCCCTTCTCCCTTGCAATCTGCTGCAATTTCGCGATTGCAACCTTGCCGCCGGTGCCGAGACTCAGCGTATTCTCATTGACGTACAGATGGATGTGTTTTTTCATAACCTCCTCATCCATCTCCTGGGCATGTTGCTTTACAAAAGGCATGGCCACTTCTGGATGCCTGAAGGCAAATTCAACACTGCGGAACATAATGCGGTTGAGTTTGTTGATAATGTCATATCCAAGACCTTTCCTGACAATGATGCCCCCCAGCGGGATTGGCGATCCGGTGAGTTTCTCCCAGAAATTCCCGAGGTCGATGATCTTTTTCAACCCCCGCTGCTCGTATGTAAAGCGATTTTCGTGGATGATCACACCGGCATCCACCTTATCGGTAAGGATGGCGTCTTCAATTTCCGAAAACCGCATGAACTGTTTTTTGGCAACCCCCGCAGAGGCAATCCTGAAAAGCATGTGGGCCGTCGTGTACTGGCCGGGAACGGCAACGGTCAGGTTTGGCATATCCTCCAGCGTGTATTCCCTTTTGCTGATTAACATGGGTCCGTTGCCAAATCCAAGGGCACTGCCGGAATCCAGCAGGACGAAATTCTGTTGCAGCAGCAAATAGGTGAAGAAACTTACCTTGATAATATCCAGGCCACCTGTAATGGCCATGTGATTAAGGGTTTCAACATCGTGCATCTGGATGTTAAAGGTTAACCCTTCCAGGTCTATCCTTTTGTGAATGATGGCTTCAAAAATAAAAGTGTCGTTGGGACAGGGGGAGATCGCGAGAGACAACATGCGGATAATTATTTGATAGTGTGTTGTTTGTGATTAAAAATAAATAATTTAACCAGTTGTAGAAGGAGAATGTAGAAAAGCAAAGATAAACACAAAATTATGTACCTGTTAATAAATTAACATGAGATTTATAAGGATATTGCTTAATAAATATCAACGAAAATATGGATGTCAATCAACCCGGAACCGCATGGGAGGTTATTATATCCCACAACACCTTGTTAAGGCTGTTCAGGGCCAGAGGAAGGTTCCATCGTGATTTGTCGCGCTCCTCCACGAGGTTTGAAATTGCCCTTAACTGGAGGCAGGGTATTTTTGCGGTCAGGCATGCGAACAGGAAGGCAGCGCCCTCCATACTTTCCAGGTCGGCTTTTGCAAGGTGCTGAATCCGCTCAATACTGTTAAGATTGCCACGTACCGTATTGGAGGTGATCCCTTTAACTTTAGGCAACTTGCTGATTGCAGCCAGCCCGGCAGATGTTTCGTTTTCCGGTGAGTCGTTGATCAGTTTTCCCCCCCGGTAGGGATAGGTATCCGGATCGATCAGCCCGAGTTCAAATACAGAAAGGAAATGATCGCCGTCTTCAGCCCCGAGTTCAGGCACGCAATCCTCGGTAACGTTAACGACCGAGCCGACCGGTATAGATTTGGTAAAGGTTCCTGCAATCCCGGCATTTATGGCCAGCCCGTATGGCGCAATGGCAAGCTGCCTGCCTAAAAAGAAGGCGGTGGGTACCATCCCCACCCCTGTGATCAGCACATCGATGGCGACGTTCTTATACTGGTATGATGAAAGTTGATCGTTCGTGTTGCCCAGCATCGGCAGCCTGTCGAGAAATGGCCTTATCTCGAATACAGTGGCCGCAACCAGAAGAATTCTCATTATTCAGGCCGTTTATTGTATTTTGTTCCGTATTCGAGCCCGTGAGCGTTGGGTCCGTTTTCATTCCGCCGGAGCATAAAGGCGAAGAATAATCCGAAGAAGCCCAGGCTGCTGAAGATCCACATCCCAAGGTGATAACCACCCGGGTTGGCCGGACCGGCTGAGGAATAATCGTTGGCCCATCCGACCATCAGGTTGAATCCGGCAAGGCCGATATTCTGGATCATTGTCATTAAACCGTATGCCGTTCCAAGTTTTGAATGGTCAACGATCAGGGCTACCGAAGGCCACATGATGGCCGGGATCAGTGAAAAGGCGATTCCCATGATGACCATGGGGATGGCAATATTCGGGAAGTAAATGAACAGCGCGCTGATCAGGTGCCAGAAATAGATTATCCCGCCAAAAAAGCCGGTGCTCTGGTCGGCGGTTGAAAACATGGTAATGACCGACTGGGGCAGGGCTACAGACCGGGTAACATAACCCATAACCAGGTAAACCGGTATGATCAGGAGCGACCCGAACATCATGAGGAGCGATCTTTTGCCGATTTTATCCGACAATAAACCGAACATCGGGGTGAGGATCATGGCCGAAAGGGTTAGCAGGCTCGAAAGGAAACCTCCCATGCCACGGGCAACATCGTCGGGAAACCCTGCCAGGTGCACATCCTTGAAGAATTTCACAGCAAATGTCTGGAAGGGGAACATGGCCGAATAAAAGGTGATGCAAAGCAGGGTAATGAACCAGAAGGATTTCCCGAATTTGAACAGGTCTTTCAGGACGACCTTGTCCTGGTTGCCCTCCTTCTGGAGCGAATAGTTTTTTTCCGAATAAATATCGATCAGGTAGTAAACTGCCAGTGTGGTAAGGGCAATTAACCCGGCACCGACAGCGATCCAGAGAGGCTTTTGCCAGTGGACAAACAGCGATTTGCCCCAGGTCGGCGAGTTCAGCGCCAGGAAGGATCCTAACCGTGCGATGGTGAGGTTCAGGCCGAAGGCAAAGGATAACTCTTTCCCCTTGAACCACCGGGCGAGAATGGTAGTGATGCCGACAATCATCGATTCGGCGCCGAGCCCGAAGATCAGGCGGCCGGTTGCCATGAATACGATATCGCCCTTGATGGTTGTAAAGAGGGCACCGATAAAGACCAGGCAGGCAAAGATAAGTACCGCCTTTTTTGTGCCGATCTTGTCGATGATAATGCCCCCTATGAGGACCATGAAAATATTGGGGATGCTGTAAATTCCCTGGAGCAGACCCAGGTTGGCATCGGTGAAATGAAGCTGGGCTTTTAATACGTCAGCCAATGGACTGATGCAATCGTATATATAGTAGTTGCCGAACATGGCAAGGCTGATGAAAATCAGCACAATCCACCGGAGTATTGCAGGTGGATCTTTCTTTAGGGTGAGCGTCTGATTCATTGGCTGTTATTTGTTTTTGAGATGATTTTTTATGAGGCCATAAAAGTAGCTTTTTTTACCATACCTGAAAACATTACCTTTGTATTTTCAAAATGAAATTTCTCCAATATGGAAATCAGGAAGTTTATACCTGTCTGGGTTGCGATACTCCTTCTGCCAATGATGGTTTGGAGCAAGGGGGTGTCATTTTCGGCAGCACGCCAGGTTGCGCTGAATTTCTGTACCAGCAGCGGACATCCGGCCGGCATTGCCGGTTCGGGGGATACAACGGCATATGCCGCCCTGCCACAACCTGGCCAGGTCGGCCCCATCCCGCTGTATTACCGCTTCCTTCTCAGCGACGGGAATGGATTCGTTCTCGTTGCCGCTGATGACCGGATCCCACCCATCCTCGGCTATTCATTCGGCCCATACCTTGAAAGCGAAAGCATCCCGCCGGCTTACAGTGGTTTTATGATGGAGCTCGAACGGCAAATAACAGGCATAATAAAGGGCAGTTCCATACCTGGCATAGAAACACAACGTCAATGGAGCAGTTTGAGTTCGCCGGCAGCCGGCACCGCCCTGCCAGTGCGTGATTTACAACCCCTGATAGCGACTAACTGGAACCAGGGCTGTTTTTACAATGCCGGGTCTCCGAACGACACGGCTGCCAAAACATCCTGTTTGCATGCACTTTCAGGATCAGGTGCGGTTGCCATGGCCCAGGTGATGAAATTCTACAACTACCCGGCTCACGGGTCCGGCGAGCATGGATATGTGCATCCGAAATACGGGATCCAGTATGCAAATTTCGGGGCAACAAACTACAATTATACCCTGATCCCCGACACTGTATCAGCTCCCAACGACATGGCCGCCACCCTCATTTACCAGTGCGGTGTCGCCCAGAATATGAATTTCGGTGTTGCCGGTTCCACCTCCGATTCTTCAGCCGTCGATACGGCATTGGTAAAATATTTCAGTTATCCCGGCACAGCCGCCTGGAAATGGAAAGCCGGCTATACCCCGGGTGAGTGGCTTTCAATGATAAAATCCGAACTGGATGCTTCCCATCCGCTGATTTACCACGGCAACAGCGTCGGAACAGGCGACAGTTACTTTATCTGTGACGGATACCAGGGGGCCGATTTCTTTCACTTCAACTGGGGATGGGGAGGTGCATTTGATGGTTACTATTACCTGGATAACCTGTCACCGGGGAGTAATAATTTCGCATCGGCCCAGGGAGCCATTTTCAATCTTGCCCCGGCCGCCCCTGTCCCTGACAGTTATACCATGGACTTTGAAGCGGTTCCGGATTTTTCATTAACATTCAATAACTGGACTGTAAACGATGTGGAAAAGCATACTACATATGGCATTGCCAATCATACGTTTACGCACCAGTACGAACCCATGGCTTTTCTCAGTTTCAACCCTGCCCAGGTTACTCCCTCAATGGCCTCCGATGCTGCCATCCAGCCTCACGGAGGAGTTAGGTTTGGTGCCTGTTTCAACTCAAACCCGCCTCAGAATGACGACTGGTTCGTCTCACCGCAAATACAGCTGGGTGTCAATGGCTCATTTTCCTTCTGGGTGAAATCCTACAATGACCTTTACGGGCTGGATACCTATACTGTAGCGGTTTCTGCCACCGACAACAATCCCGGCAGCTTCGCCGTTATCTCGGGGTCGCAGCCCCTGCAGACGACCCTTGCATGGACAAAAAAAACCTTCAGCCTTTCCGCTTACGACAATCATAAGGTTTATGTTGCCATCCACTGCAATTCAAATGATCACTTCCTGATGATGATCGATGACCTGGTGGTGAAAACGCACGGGAGCACCCTGCTGACTGCCGGTTTCTCGGCCAGCGGCACCACCGTGATGGCAGGGGACAGCATCAATTTCCTGGATCAGTCGGTTGGTGTGCCAACATCATGGGAGTGGAGTTTCCCGGGAGCCATCCCCGCAGCATCCGTTTTGCAGAATCCTTCAGGAATCCGCTACCCTGTTCCTGGTATATACCCGGTGAAGCTGAAGG
>JBAXFZ010000053.1:0-15517 GCA_037139685.1 Bacteroidota bacterium | reverse complement strand
AACCTATGGTACCCGCACCTCCTATGACCAAAACTGATTTGCCGTTAATCAGTGAAGTCAATTTATCGTCAAATTTCTCTAAATCCGGCTTTATAAGACTTTCTCCCCTGAAAGTTACGTAATCCCGGATAAATGAATCAATATCTAAGTTGAAACGCATACAAATTCCAGTTATTTGATAAATGATTTAATGGTTTTTTGCAACCCATCCGCAGCGGTTACAGGCATCTTCACTATGCCTAAGGCCTTTTTTATTTTTTTATTCTGAACGATGTACGACTCGGTTAATTTCTTTAGCCTTTGACTGTTTAATGGGAGATGTAAAAAGTCTCCAGCACGGGCAATACAGTTAATTATTTTAACGGGGACATTCCAGATTCTTGCATTTTTGTTAAGAGACTTTGCGATTAATTTTATCAGGTTATTGGTCGATAAAGCCTCATCATCTGCAACCTGGTAGATGCCTGGGGGGACTTCAAGAACGAGCATCTGCTGAATAACAAATAATATGTTATCGATGGAACAAAATGACCTGCTGTTCTCAAATGCCCCCAATGGCCATGGTAAACCTCTTTGCTGCATTACATACAGTAAATTCAGGTTTCCTTTATTCCCGGGTCCGTGAATCATGCATGGACGCAAAATATAGACTGATTTGCCAGTCGCCGGATGTTCAGACAGGTATCTCTCGGCAGCCAGTTTACTTTCACCGTACGGTCCTTTAGGTTCAGGAAAAACATCCTCGGTCAGCATATCTCCGGCCACCCTGTCGGCGGCCGCTTTTACAGAGCTGAAAAAGATAAATTTCGTTGAGTTTGTCGATAAAAACCAGTCAAAAATTCGTTGGGTTAACCCTGTGTTGATATCAAAATAGGACTTTGAATCAGCCAGGTTTTTTGTGTCATGGGCTTTCCCTGCAAGATGAATAACTGCGTCCATGGCAGGGATGGCATCCAACTCTGTCCAGTTAAACGTTTTTTCGATCCCGTTTTTCTCAGGTGATAAAATGTCAAGACCATAGATCGTGTGTTGATGTTTCAGGTAATCAACAAGGTTGTTCCCAACAAAACCATGCACTCCGGTAATCAGTAGCTTCATTTCAGGTTTGTTTGTTTCAGAGTTCAATCTCCCGGGTTGATTTCCAGTCCACAAGCATGTCCGCCTCCTCCACATTCACGAAGTCAAAATCATTCAATAATTTTTGAAATTTTGCAAATGATCTGGATAAACCCACATACGATTTAAACTTACGAATCAGCGGAAGCGATTCTATCATAGGTTGACCCGGATCAAAATCGCGGGTGTGAAAATAGGTCATCATATAAGAAGACCTTGAAGTCCAGTATTTTATTAACCAATATGGGAACAGGCGGAAAAAGCCGCCTCCTGAAAAAACCAGGTTTTTCCCCATTATTTTCTGAATGTTCACAGGAAACTCTTTCAACTGACTTCCATTTGCCAGATTTAACAGTGCCGGCTCTGCCTTGCCAAAACTCTTAAAACCACCATAATCATGCCTGGCTGGCAACAAGGAACAATCGTATTTAAAACCAAGTTCTGTCAACACTTCAAGAGCCCAGACATTCTGTTCGGTAATTGAAAATCCGGGTGCACGGAATGCATTGATTGGTTCGCCTATTAGATCTTCAATGAGCTTTTTCGATTTTTCTGTATCTCTTTTGAATCCTTCACGGTCGAAACGGAATGAAAGCTCGTGCTGGTATGAATGACAACCAATATGATGTCCATGTGCATGTATATTGCGTATCACATCCGGATGCCTCTCGGCAATCCAGCCAAGGCAAAAGAAAGTCGCTTTCAGATTGCGCGACGCCAGTTCGTCTAGAATTCGGTCTGCTCCTTCGTAGATCCTGACTTCATAATTATCCCAGTTGAAGTCTGGAGTTATGAAATCACAATTGTACCAGTCTTCTATATCAAAAGTTAAAATCCTCATTAAAGATCATCTGAATCAATCCACATCAAATGCCAGTTTTCTTCATTTTTCAACATCTCATTACTGAAAGCAGGATTCAACTGTTTGATGATTAAGAAAAACTTAAAAGGTGTTTTCATAAATCCATTCAGGGACAATTTGTATTTCTCGAACCATCTTTTTCCCATCATAACCAACAATAATTCTGCTCCGACACGTTTTGCCGTTTTTGTAAGCTCCCCGATCAGACGAAAGGCATTTTGATGATATTCCCTGAGTAATGCCAATTCAAGAATTCCCATACACGGAACGCCTTCTTTTTCAACTTCACGTGCAATAAGAACACCAACAAGTGCATCCCGGTCCCTTAATGTGATAACGTGGTATTTCTGCCCGGGCGCCCCCAGCCTCCACTTGAGGAAATCAAGATCTTTTACAAGGCTGATTGGTATTTCCGTTTTCCATTTTTCATAAAATCCAGATAGGCCATCAATCTGAGCAATGTTGTCAGACAAATGATTTTCAGTAACCAAGTCACGGTTTCGGGGTAAAAAAAGCAGTTTGGAGAACCCGGTTGCCAGAAAGAAAAGAAAGTTAGCCAGCGGAGCCAGGAACCCGATGCGTTTTTTTTTCAGAAAGGTGTTGAATCTGATAAACCGGCCAAAGAGCGGCAATTCGAAATATTGCTCCCAGCCTGCTTTCAAATGACCGGGAATTACCTCTTTACGGATCGGATATCCGGTTGTGATATCAAACCCCAATTTGGCAAATTCATTCGTGGAATAAATTCCGAGTTTTGTAAATACTCCCTGACCGCGTGCTTTTACCCCTGTCATTACATCACAAACCATTGCCGCTTTCAGGATTTTGCCGTTATAACTGTACTGATATGGAATTGCTGCATAGTAGCCAAGCATACCATCGTCAGAACTGGCAATGAACTCTGAACTTTGAAGTTCGCCTTTCTTGGAATGGAATTTCCAATTGTAATGGTCACTGGAAATAACGGGGGTTCCGATGCATTCAGGGAAACATTCTTTGAACAGTTCCCGTTGTGTTTCAAGCCCATCTTTAGCTTCAAATTTCCGAAAAACTATTTCCATCACACCAGCCCTCCACTCAAATCAATGGATGAGCCTGTAATATATCTTGTTGTTTTTAAGTAGGTAACGGTGTTGAGTATATCCTTTGGCTCGCACAGAATACCTGCGGGTATCTGTGCCATTATATTCTTCTTGTATTCTTCGGGAACCATTTCAATCATCCCTAATTCAGAATAACCCAGGTTGATGTTGTTAACAGATATATTAAATGCAGCATTTTCGATGGCGATTGATTTAGCTAAGCCCCATAATGCTGATTTCGAGGCAGCATATGCACTTATCCCCATTGTGGGTTTTATGGCCACAACAGATGCAAAGTTTATGATTCTGCCAAATTTCTGTTCCCGCATAATGGGTAACAGGGCCCTGATAAAGTTGTAGGTGCCAAATAAATTTGTTTCAACGACCTTCACCCATTTTTCAGGGTCACTTTTGTGCGTAAATGCGTTGTAGGTTATCCCCGCGCAATTGATGAGCGTAATTTCTTTTAAATCAGCCATTCGCTCCTGGATGAAGCTGTTAATCTGCGCATAGTCGCAAACATCAAGTTTGACGAACATTCCGATCTTCTCAGCTGGCGGGGAATTGAAATAGGTGCCAATTACTAATTCTTCAGATGTCTCAAGAAATGAGTTGAACAGGAATCTACCTATCCCCCTCGATGCTCCGGTTATCAGAATCATGGTTTTATAGTTTTTTGTTAAACATTAGGCCCATTTAATAATGGCAGCGCCATAAGTCCATCCGCTGCCAACTGCCGCGAACAGGATGATATTCCCGTCTTTTATTTTGCCGGCTCGGTTTACTTCATCCAACAGGATCGGCAGTGTTCCCCCCGAAGTATTTGCATATTTGTCCATGTTGGTCATCACCTTTTCAAAAGGCAAACCTATAACTTCAGCGGTTTTTTGGAGAATTTTAATGCTTGGCTGATGTGGAATCATCAAATCAATATCATCAATCGACAGACCAGTGTCAGCAAGTACTTGATTAATCGCTTTTGGTAGAACCACAGTTCCTGTATCATACACAGCTTTTCCGTTCATCCTGAAATAATGCATTCCTTCATCAACCGTATTGTGGTTGGCAGGGAATTCGGAACCGCCTGCCGGGATGGTAAAGTGATTTTTTCCCCTGCCATCTGAATAAAGCCGGTAAGCCAGAAAACCCCCGTTCACATTTGAATGGGAAATAACTGCTGCGCCGGCCCCATCCCCGAAAAAAACAGCATCCCTCCTTTTCCAGTCAATGATCCTGGAAAAGGTATCAGCCCCAATGACAAGGACATTGTCATAGACCCCACTTGCTATGTACTGGGATGCCACTGACATACCAAACAGGAAGCCGCTGCAAACAGCTGCAATGTCAAACGCCACCGCATTATAAGCCTGTAATTTGTCCTGGACGATACATGCTGTGGAAGGAGCCAGCCGGTCAGGAGTTGCTGTAGCTACAATTATCAAATCGATATCATCTTTGACCAGACCGGCATTCTTTATCGCCCGTTCTCCCGCCTTCCAGGCCAGATCGCTGGTAGCTTCGTTCTGCCCGGCAATCCGTCGTTCCCTGATTCCCAGGTTGTCATAAATCCATTGAGCTGATGTTGGCAAAATAGTTTCTAAATATTCATTGGTATATATGGTTTCCGGCACGTATGAACCAGTTCCTATGATTTTTACATTTCTGACTAATTGCTTCATTTGATTACGTTTATTTTCAAATCCCAGCTAAGTTCCAGAATTTTTTAAAATTAAACTACTTTTTATCAATAATTTCACAAAGGTGACCGATACAGATATCTTTCGTGAAATTCTTTTCAAAATACTTTCTTCCATTGATTCCCAGCCTTTCAAAAGCGGCTGGATCCGGCAGAACCTTCTCCATTATAACTTTTGCCAGAGCCTTGTAATCACCGCTGGGGACTGCATATCCGCAGGCTGCCTGCAAAATTAAATCCGCTCCTGCTCCATCGATCATTGCCAGTACAGGGCGGCCGGCCGACATGTATGATTGCAGCCGGCTGGGCACAACCATCTTTAAATCATTAAAACTACCGCTGAGCGTCAGGAGCATCGCACCTGCAGATTTAAAAAAAAACGGCATGGTTCCCAATGGGTAACGGCCTATTGTAAAAACCGTTTCCTGTAAATTGTATGCAACAATGGCATCATCGATTAGTTTTTTCTTGCTACCGTCTCCGACCAATACCCATTTAATGCTTTTTTCATCTTTCACTTCCAATGCCACCTGCAATACGGCCTCCAGGTCTTGCGATATTCCTAAGTTGCCGGCCAGCATGATGATGAATCCCTTTGGTAACTCCGGGCCAGAGTAATCCTGAGCCATTGTCAAAAAATCGGCACTCCAGTGGGGGAAATAGATGATTTTTTGGGCATAATCGCCTTTTTTAGCAATTATAGGTCCAAACTCTTTGGAACTTATTAATATTTTATCTGAATTGTTATACATAAACTTTACGATCCCGTTAACCCAGGCGAGAATCTTTTTGTTTTTAACTCCGCCTCCAGATATGATTGCTTCAGGCCATAGATCGGTTACCCAAATATATAAAGGAATTCGTTGTACCTTCTTTAATAAAACAGCAGGAATGCCCTGGGTAATAGGTGACGGTGCATGTACAACCACACAATCGTAATGTTTGAAAATTGACATGAACAACGACCAGATTGAGCCAAAAAAAGCAAACGTCAGATAATTCAATGCAAGACGCCACATCTTATTCTGCCCCCTTGGGATTTGAAATGCACGGAATACCCTTGAACCATTTATTGTTTCAATTCTCCGGGAAAAGATTCCATAGGTTTTATAGTAAACACCATCAGGATAGTTTGGTATACCGGTCAGCACATCTACCGAATAGCCCCTCTTTACCAGTTCGAAAGCAATGTCATTGCTCTGGAAACTTTCAGGATGGAAGTACTGAGTCACCAGTAGTATTTTCATTTTTGCCATTTCAATTTGTTGAAGTCAGTTGACCCCTGTTTATGTTGTTGGCTGTACATCCAGGAGGTTTTACTCCTCTGTAAAATAAATGCAGCAGATTTATCTGGTTCCTGACAACAGGTTTTGCGCCCAGGCCAGATATTCTTCTATACCTTTTTCCAGATCAACTGACGGAACATAGTTGATTCTTTGATGGGCGAGAGTAAGATCAGACAAGCTATGCCTGACATCCCCAGGCCTTTCAGGACCGTATTCAATTTGTACCGGATTTTGGTTATGCCTTGTTATTATCTCTACGAGGCGATTGATGGTAACCCGTTTGCCACTGGCAATATTGAACGCCCCGCTTACTCCGATCGAATCTGCTGCCTTAATGTTTGCCTGAACTACGTCATCCACATGCACAAAATCCCGGGTTTGTTCTCCATCACCATAGATCAGGAGCGGTTCATCCTGCAACATCCGAAATACAAAAATAGGAATAACATTCCCGTAGGCATCAAACCGTTGGTTTGGCCCGTAAACATTGAAATACCTGAGGGCAACAGCCTCGATGTCATACAATTTCGCATAGACAAGACATAATTTTTCCTCACAGAGTTTTGTACATCCATATGGAGAGTCAGGTTCAATGGGATGGTCTTCTCTGATGGGAATTGTTTTTAGTTCGCCAAAAATCCCTGCCGATGATGAAACGACGATTTTACGAACTCCCTCTTTCCGCGCCGCTTCCAGGATCCTGATGGTACCCAGTATATTAATCTCGGCATCAATGATGGGATGGTCAATTGAGCGCTTGTTTCCAACAGAGGCTGCCAGGTGGAACACTGTTTCGATGCCTTTCATTGCCAGTTCAACTGCCTTTTCATCCCTGACATCTCCTTCAATTATGCGCACTGATGGAAACGGTTCAAGGTTACTCCGGTATCCCGACATGAAATTATCCAAAACAGTCACCGAATTTCCATCCCTGACCAAATGCTTAACCAGGTTTGAACCGATGAAACCGGCACCACCCGTAACTAATACGTTTTTGTTTTTCATTTATTTATGAGTAGGAGTACAAAATACCCTCGGACCTTTCATGATAACCGGCAGTCTGGGTTTTGTGGATTGTTATGATAATCCGTATAAATTTTTTTGATAAACTGAAATGTTTCCTGAGTTGTCTTTTCCCACGAATACTTTATGGATTCATCCAGGTTATTTGTAGCGGAAATTTCTCTTAATTCTGGATCCAGAATCATTTTCTCCACTGCATTTTCAATAGACGCAATCTCGTACGAATTAAACCGGAAATCATCCTCTTTCAGAAATTCAGGCATCGGTTGTTTATCACTGCATGCGATCGGGCGACCTGATGACATGGATTCAATCAGAATATTAGGCATGTTCTCGCAGGTAGAGGCAAAAATCACTCCTTCCGTATTTTGATAATATTCCTCAATATTTTCGTATGAAATATGGTTACAATAGTGTACAAAGCGACCATCGGGATCAACCTGACGGATTGTTTTCAAGAGCCGGTCGCCGGCAGGTTTATAAATTATGCCGCCAACTAAATTCAATTCCAGCGGGTAGCCTTTTTTTCGCAGGTTACCCACTGCCGTCACCACATTCCATTGATGCTTGTAAACATGTACTGTTGAAACATAAAGCAACCGGTAGGGGTTTTCGGCCGAATAAGATTCTATTGGATTTTGTTTTTTTACCTTCATTTTGAAGCGGTCTGAAACTCCATGATGGATGATGGCAATTTTTTTACCTGTAAGGTTTAGTTGTTCCGATACAACTGAATATGCATATTTTGAAATAAAAATAACCCCTTCTGATTTCCTGAATGATCTTTTCTGCCTCATGTAACTCAGCCAGAAGCGAATAATTTCCTTAGGCTGGTTGATCTCCTTCCAGATGTTCCGTTCATATAAGAGCATATTTCGCGACATCCCCACGACAGGGCTGAAACTGCCGGTATAATCCCCGGTAATGGAAAACAGAATATCACAGCGTTTTTTTATCTCCTTATCGTAACAGAAGGTCTGGAAAACAACCCGGGTCATCCGGTTTTTATTGAGCAGGGGATGGGTAACCTTCTCAATTTGTCCCGAACAGGGTATCTGATTCAGAACAAATTCGGAGCTGAAGACAATGATTTTATCTGATTCATCATTCGGGGATTTTAAACAAATGTGGGTTATAATTTCCTTCAGATGTGTTATTCCGCCGCCGCCTCCGATATTTGTGGCATCAATTCCTATCCGCATCATTATATCGATAGAAGATTTCCAAGCTGGATGTCATATTTGGAGGGAATGAACGGTTCACATCCGCCACCATGGTGAAGCGTTAATTCGCCAAAATACAGATTCTCCCCGTTGTTGTATAAATCTACTCTTAAAAATTTAAAACCCACCGAGAGTTTCCTGGCTATATCAATCATCTCATAAAGGTTTTTTGGTTTTGGCACCGGTCGTGGTTCCCATGTAAACATGGTGGTAAACTCCTGCAAATTCCAATCCAAATCATAGAATTGCCTCCTGTGGTTTGTGAACCTGTCAAGATCAACCTGGATGAATTTCGGAATTCCGTTAAAACAAAATAATTTATTGTCAGTTATGGGAGTGTCGTTTATATTGGTCAGAAACTCCTCTATAAGAATCACAGGTTTGATATTCTTATATTGCCATTCCCTGCCTTCGGTATAATAATTCAGCTTTAGCCAGTGATCAACCTGTTCTTTCGTGTGTTTTATATCCAGAGTGCTTTTGTTCTGGCAAACAATATTCCACCCGGAGCCGTGATTTGTTTTCAGGACGAATTTTTCAGGCAGGGTATCAAACCTGATCTCATTTGAATTATTGTAAACACCTATCAAAGGTACCAGGTACTTTGACCCGATTTTGCCGGAAACATAATCCCTTACCAGTAATTTATCTGCAAATTCAGGTATTGGATATTCCCTTACAAAACGACGGGAGTATAGCATTTTTTCATTGAAGGTCTTCGGGTTTTTCATATTCGGGAGATAAATTTTTCCACTGCCTTTCAAATGCAGAAAGAGAAAATTTACCAGGAGAAAAAGATTATCCGGCATTAATTTATAAATGTAAATCAAAATCTTTTTCACGTAAATTAATCTAAGTATATTTTCCATCCTATGGGTGGTTTGTAAGAATATTTAAACTTGTTACGGATTTCATCAAACAGCAGATATTCACCATTATAAATAAATTCTGCGGGCTTCATTTTAACAATTTTATGATTCCCATGATCAGAATAGAACGAGGTGATAATTTTAAATTTTTCCGGGTCGTACCCCATTGCCAGTGAACCGGCAAAGTCGCCGTCGGCCACGTTATCTGAAAAGATAAGGGTGTTCGTGTTGACAGGTGATGGTTTTAATGGCCCCTGCCCTTCACCTCCGATAATACCATCAATAAGAACAAGGTTTTTCCGTATGTGATGGTCTTTCATATTGCCTGTTTTATCTGCATAATGCATGATTTTGGCAAGATCGAACGACATCCGCCAGGCTGTGTCATTGCCAGACCAGGCACCGGCAGTAACTTTTGTCCCGACACGGTTGAAAATCCTGGAGAGATTCCTGTCAAGGATCTGGAACAGGGTGGTAACCAGAGGAATATTATAAGAGTAGGTAAAGTCGTGCAGGCAGGAGTATAATATCTTCAGCGGATTACAATCGGGATACTCGTCACCGCCTATACAGGGAGGCCCGAACTGGTGATGGCATAAGCTCTCTTTCGATGCAACCGAACCAACATATCCCTTAACACCTAATGTTACCCCGACTTTCTCATGGGCTTTTAGCTTTGGTAATGACAGAATGACGTCAGCACCAAGGATGTTCTTATTGATACAATAGGAATGACGTGATTTGGTATGCAGTTTTTTAATCCATTTATAACTGTAATTTGTAATGCGGTATCGCTTATTTCCTTTTGCTTCATTCAGGGCGCTGTACTCTGATAAGTCAACATTTATCCCGACGGTTTCAATATCATTCTTCAAAACAGCCAGTTTGCCGCTTTTTTCGAGTTTGGTAATATATCCTCTCAAATCGATAAATTCGACTGTCACCCCGGAATTATTCGATTTGTAAAATTCTTCAATTTTGTCAAGTTTTAAGGATTCTTTTATTTTTTCAAAATCAGCTGACTGCAGAGGGGAGTTGCCGATAAGGATTTTTCCTTTTCCTTTCAATGCAATGATGCAATAATCGCAAATCGCCCTTATGACTGAAGGGTGTGTGACTTTTGAAAAATAAGATTCTTCTGTTTCCGTGTTCCGTTTATGATATACGAAGTTGCATAAAAGGAAAACGCTATTGCCGGGTTTGATATAAACACCTAACGGATTCCAGTTTTTAGTATCGAAATTTGAAGCATCCAGCCCGGTTTGAAATAATATTTTTCTCACAGAATGATAAACTTCATTTTTTTCACTGTTAATTTCAGGAAACTGGTACTCTGGATACAAAACCTCCGGTGAAAAGTCGCCCGAGAACCCTGGATATTTCAATTGTGTATTTTGTATGATGGATATCATCCTTTTTTTAATTATTTCTCCTGAATGAAGTTAAAAGTGGATATTCTGGTTTATTGCAGTATTTCAATAAACCGTTTTGTCTTTTCAATGTAATTATGGTAATCAAATTTGTCCAGACCACATTTTTTTGCCTGGTTTTTCATGTTTTGCAGTTTCTCGTCAGATATGGAAGCTATATCAAATAAATGTTTTGTTAGTGTTTTCTCCGAACTGTCCCCGATTATAAAACCGTTCTCGCCGTCAACAATATAATCGCCAATATCACTTGTTAAATTGATGATTACAGGAATGCCGGCCATCATTGATTCGACTAGTTTTGTCGGGAAGCCTGCTTGGGATTTGATTGTATCCTCACGTATAAGTATCGAGAAATCAACTTTTTTGTAAATGCTTGGTATTACCTCCTGCGAATGCCTACCTAAAAACCTGATATTTCGTTCATATTTAATTATTAAATCAAATAGCGGTGAATACATATAGTTATCCATTGTCATCCCAACAATATAAAAATACATATTTATCCCGGTATTAAGCAAATTAATTATTGCTTTTATCATAGTATCAAGTGCGTCTTTTTTTCCGGGCGTACCTGCATAGATAATTTTTATTGCATTGTCATCCTTGTTAATCAGGTTGGCTGCATTGTTAAAACGGAGCCATTTCATATCCGAAGAGTCCACCAGCGGTGGCAGGATTATTGTATTTGATTTTAATCCATAATGTTTATTCAGGAATGTACTTATAACTATCTTATTCGAAACCTTGTTATATACACATCTCATTTTCAATTCATTATCGATTGCTATCGGCCCGTATCTGCCGAATGGCAATTCGTTTGGCGACTGCCATTCAGTGATGTCGACAATGAATTTAACTGCATGTTTTTTACAGATAAAGTGTAACCTGGAAGTGAAAATCGATTCCGGGTGATATGCAATAATAATGTCGTTTTTCTGTAATTCTATCTTTTTCAGGATTGCTATGATAGCATCTCCCCTGTTTAAATAATCAAAGGAACGTTTAAGAAGGTTTGTTTTTTCCCGCCGGAATTCATCAGTTTGATAATAATGGAATCCCTGGTAATAATACTCACCATTTACATCCTTATCTTCGGCCCTGCTGTACTGGCCCATTCCAATAAAACTCACTTCATAACCTAATTCCCTGAATATTTTTCCGTTGCTAAGAACTCTTGCTGCAGCAGCATCCCCAATCGGAAAATTGAATGCACCTACATAGAATACCTTTGCCATTTGATTTCGTTTTTTATTAAGGAGCAATATGGCTGGAAAATCCAGACCGTTCCTTTTGATTTATAATTCGGATTTGATTACCGGGTGATACATTTAACAGTATTTAAAGTAATTCTAAGATGTATTCATTTGAATCTTAATCTTTGACTTCGGTTATCAGATTCCCGGGATTTCCGGATTCAGTTTTATTGCTCAATACACGTTGATAATTGTTTTTTTCTGAATAATGCCAGATAAACGGGATGAGTAATCCATTTTAATGTTGCTGTTAAATTATAAGCACTGATGTTTAATTTTGTTTTAGCCCAGTTTGGCTCCCGAATATTATTAAAGCTAACGGTTTTTTTAGCATAAAAAAAATACTGTTTTACAAACGGATGAACACATCCCTGCTGCCAGGGTTTTGGTTTGGATACATAGTGAACTACTCTAGGATCCTTTCTGTTGAATTTCAACTGTGATTTATAGTCTGCAAAGTCAAGCACAAGCCGGCCTTCAAACCTCCCTGTGATCGTTTTGGCATATGGCAGGAAGAAAAAATGCAGCATGTTCCACTTGCAGGGCAAACGGTATGTTTTGTCATGAAGAACGGCATTCAGGGCATCCTGGTCATGCATCCTGATGGTTTCATAATGTGTGATCAGGTAATCGACCACCTTTGCTGAAACATCATGTTGTCGCCAGTAGTCAAGGTTCACCAGCAACACACCGGCATTAAAATATCCATATTTAACAGGATAATTTAACCTGTGCGCTCCTTCTATCTCCTGCCACATCTGGTGCACGGCACCCAAAGCACAATCCTGGATTTCAGTTTTCCAGAGCTCTTTCAGGGATCCTCGTACAACAATGTCACAGTCGAGGTAAATTGCCTTGTGCACAGTAAGGGGTAATATCTCCGATACAAGCAGCCTGTAATAGGTTGCCGGACTGATATGCGAAAACGAGGCATGATCCGGCATGGGAAGTTTTGAGATTATTTTGCTGTTAACCTCGACATAATTAAAAATCCCTCCTTTTGATTCTACTTCCGTTTTCAGGATCGAATAATTATTTTCCGTTAGTCCTTCCGATAAAAGCCACACGATTACATCTTCATTGTTAACCAAAACTGAAGCCAGCATCACGCTGCAATGCTGCACGAAATTGTCATCGGTTGCACAAATGATATTCATATCAGGTGCTGTTAAATTTAGTTAGTAAGTGCTTTGGCGTGGTATTACAATGTAAATTCAGCACCAGCTTCTGGAGTGAAATACACATACCATTCATGTTTACTCAAATATAGTGTGAAAATTCGCAAAAGGAAAATCCGAAAGTCCCACATACAGAATAAACGAATAGATGGAAAAGGACAGAATTGCACCAACATATGAATATTTCAAAATGACATTCCTTACGCGGGACAAAACAACGGTTGTTCCTACGAGCAGATAGGGTGCGAAATATTGAGTCATCCTGAAATTCAAAACTCCCAGGATGAAGGAAAACAGGAACAGCAGTGATAATTTGAATAATATGTTTTCATAATCGAGGAGATCTTCCCTGATTAATACAATAAATGATACCGTCAGGGTCAATGCCAGGAAGCAGGACATTAAAAAATTGAATTTATTGGCTATAACAGGCACCGTGTCAATATAAATGGAGTATTTTTCAAAATATGTGCTGATGTATGGTGCTATGTTGTTAATCATCGTTGATGTCGACATGACAAGTAAAGCCACAATGATAAGTATTGAAATAATTACAGAATAAAATTTTATTTTATGAGGCGTCGCAAAGAAATAGGCCAATGGCATGTAGAAGATGACACTGTTGTGAAAAAGATAAGCCAGGCCCATGAGCCCCAGGAATGGTAATATCTTACGGCTTCTTATTAATGGAATTGACAATGTCATTATATTGATTGCAATTGCATTCCTGAGTCCTGTCAGTTGGAAATACAACATATTCCCGCCGGAAACAGCCATTAATAAAAACCCAAGCCAGTAATATTTTGTCGGAATATATTTATAAAACAACCAGCCATAGGTGAAACAGGTAAATGCCGATAAAAAGACCAGAAGGGTCCGGTAGGAGGGCATTATCTTGTTCAGTAGCAGGTATGCAGGTTCCTTTCCTGATGCGAATATTGCATCAATGGAGGAGTTGTGGAAATAATCGAATGCCTCTTCGTATGGGGCGTAGTCGGTACCGTAATCAATCCTTATGGCTCCATAAATGAACATCAGAAAAAATGAAAATATCAGCTTAGCCATATTCCCCTTATCTGAAGGAATGGGAATAAACTGGACTAAAATCATTACCGAAAACAGGCCTATATAAACTTCCATGTAATTTGCTTAATTTCTGTTGATAAGTTGTTCAATTTCACTTCGGGTCATGCGCTCACCCGGATTTGGAAAAAGGAATTTTTCATGTTCCGAAATTTCCTCTGCACTCCATTTAAATTTGATCAGTCTGGCAGGTGTCCCTCCGTAAATTGCGTATGGAGGGACGTCCTTAACTACTATTGCACCAGCTGCCAATACTGCACCCCGCCCGATGTGTACCCCTTTTAGTATTGTAACGTTGGCTCCGATCCAAACATCCTGGTCTATAACAATATCCTTATCGAAACTTGATATATCCTGTTTCTTTTTTAATTCATCTTTATCTACATCAAGCATATACTCTCCTACTATAAAGGGGTGATCCCCCGAAATTATTGTAAGATTCGGCCCTGAAAAGGTATTCCTTCCGAAGTGTACCTTAGCTCTTGTTGTGAAAATAGTTGAGCCTGCGCCGATATTTGCACCATCTTCAAGATAAAGGTTATGCTCACCCAGGATGAAAAACGGGTAATGAATTATCGACTTCACCCCTGCGTGCCCTAATCTTTTATTAATCCAATATGACATATACATGGAATGCAGAAGATTCAGCTTTCTTAATCCTTCACCAAACAAGAGTAAAAATATTTTTTTCATTTAAGTAATAGGTTTAAAGATTTCCATAATATTCTGTGAATTTCAACAGGAACCTGTTCCGGGATTTGTATTGGCAAATGGGAATCTTTAGTATTGGCGTGAAATACAGGGAGTTAATACCTTCGGTTTTGGGAAATAAGATAAAAATAACCGTTTATCAGGTATTCCAGAATTTTTGATTTATAGAATACCCACTGGCCATTGTATATTTCCGGAATCCCGCCTGAATAGCTTTTGGCACGGTAAACATCATCCATCTCGTTGCTGCTGGGGGATATCATTCCGTAATCAAAAGCCTGAATGCCGAGACTCTTTAAATAAACAAGGATTTCGTCTATAATGTAATATGATGCCCCGCATTCCCTTGATTCGTTCGAATTTGCAGCATGAACGTCAAAAGAGTCATTTTCTGAAATATACACAATACGTCCTGCAATTGGGTTCCCTGACTCGTTGTAAACAAAGAAAAGTTTGTACCGGTCTGCCCGGAAAAGTTGGATAACCGACTCAGGAATCAAACTGTAGTTCAGGTTTTTTGCAGTTTTCAATTCATTGAAAATGTTGCAGAATACCTCTGCATCACCGACTGTGGGGTTTTCAATACATTTGAACGTTAAATGTGCATTGGTTGAAAACCTGATATTCCTGTTCCAAATTTTATGTGTTTTTCTCTCCCCCGATGTAGGTATAACAATCGTAAGCTGGCAGAGGTTAGCGATCATC
>JBAXFZ010000052.1:0-15532 GCA_037139685.1 Bacteroidota bacterium | reverse complement strand
AGTGGACGAACTCGAAGTGCGCATCGATTCGGATCATCCGTACCATCAGTCGGGAGAAATACTGCTTCGTGGCAACCATGTGATGCTGGGCTACTACAAAAACGATGAGGCCACAAAAGCAGTCATTGATCCGGAGGGATGGCTTCATACCGGTGACCTCGGGGTGACGGACCGCAAAGGCAACATTTACATAAAGGGACGCAGCAAGAGCATGATACTCGGCCCTTCCGGGAAAAATATTTATCCCGAAGAGATCGAGGCGGTGCTCAACAACCGCTTTATGGTGATGGAATCCCTGGTGATCGAGCGTGATCACAAACTGATCGCCCTGGTTTACCCCGATTTCGACGCAATGGAAAGTGCAGGCTATACACGTGAGCAGCTACCTCAGGTATTCAAAGAGTATGTCCATGACCTGAACCATCACATGCCTAAATATATGCGTGTTGCCGACTTTGAGATAACCCCTTCGGAATTTGAGAAGACACCAAAAAAAAGTATCAAACGCTTTTTGTACCAGTAAAAAAAAATCCGTTATAAACACCAACAATTTCGTATGAAACAGACCCTGCTTCGCCTCCTCCTGCTGCTGACACTGGCAGTCGCCATCTCGCCATCGGTGATGGCCCAGCCGACCGATCTCAAACAAAAACCGCCGCTCGACCCGCTTGTAAGAACCGGCGTATTGGAAAACGGGATGCATTACTATATCCGATCCAACAAAATGCAGGAAAAAAGGGGTGAATTCTACATTGCACACAATGTTGGAGCGATCCTTGAGGAGGACAACCAGAACGGACTGGCTCATTTTACCGAACATATGGCATTTAACGGCACCAGGAATTTCCCCAAAAAGGGAGTCCTCGATTATCTTGCCACCATCGGGGTTAAATTCGGCACCAATGTCAATGCCTCCACCGGCCTCGAACGAACCGTTTACAACCTTTCGAACGTGCCGTTACTGCGCGAAGGGGTCATCGATACGGCCCTGCTGATCCTGCACGACTGGTCGAATTACATCTCCTTCGAACCTGTCGAGATCGACCTGGAAAGGGGCGTTATCCGCGAGGAGTGGCGCATGTACGGATCGGCAAGTGAACGGATGGGCAACCTGCTGGCTCCGGTCATTTACAAGGGTTCAAAATACGCCTTGCGGAATGTGATCGGTGATACCGCGGTAATCAACCATTTCAGCTATGAAACCATTAAAAATTTTTATAAAAAATGGTACCGCCCCGACCTGCAGGCCATTGTTGTAGTAGGCGATTTCGATGAGAATGTAATGGAGGCCAAGATCAGGAAACTGTTCAGTACGATTCCAAAAGCGGAGAATCCTGCAGTAAAAGAAGAATTCGGGTTACCCGACAATACCAAGCCCCTCATCGGGACAGCCACCGACAAGGAGGCTACCGGCACCATGGTTAATGTTTATTACAAACACGATGCCACCAGAGATGGTGACAAGAACCTCGCATATATGAGGACGCAGCTCCTCCGCAGCCTGATCAGCTCCATGTTCGGCCAGCGTATGAGTGAACTTGCCAACAGGGAAAACCCTCCATTTCTCTCTGCACGGTCATATTACGGCCAGTTTACCCGGAGCAAGGATGCCTTTTCGGGAATGGCAGTGGCTGCCAACAACAAATCCCTGATTGCCCTTACCGCCCTGCTGACAGAGATGGAGAGGATGAGCCGATATGGATTTACCCAGGGTGAATTCGACCGTGCAAAAGCCGATTTGATGCGTAATTATGAATCACGCTACATGGACCGCGACAAGCGGAAAAACCGTGAGCTGGTGTCCCAGAACATAGGCTATTTCCTCTATAACAACCCAAACCCCGGTGTTGAATTTGAGTACCGGTTTGCCCAGACAATGTTCCCCGGCATCTCCCTGGATGAAGTAAACCAGGAGACAAAAAAATATGTCCGGAACGACAACCAGGTAATTACTATCACCGGGCCTGAAAAACCTGGCGTTACCATGCCGACCCAGGCTGAAATAAAATCGGTCCTGGATACCTATAAAGCTATTGCGATCACACCTTATGTTGACATGCTTGCAGGAAAATCACTTATCACAAAGGAGCCGGTTCCGGGACAGATTGTTTCAACCTCGTCCAATTCCATTTTCGGCACCATCGAATGGGTACTGTCGAACGGGATGCATGTTGTATTCAAACCGACCGATATCAAAGAAGATGAATTAATGGTTCGCGGATTCTCAGCCGGCGGAACCTCCCTGTTAAGCGATGACCTTTTGCAGTCGGCCGACCTGTTCTCCGATGCCGTCACCCAGATGGGAGTCGGATCCTTTTCACGCACCGATCTCTCAAAAATGATGGCCGGCAAACGTGCCTCCGTTTCCGTCGGGCTTACCGGCGACCAGGATTTCCTCACAGGGCGCACCTCTCCCAAAGACCTTGAGACAACGCTGCAGCTGATCCATCTCTATTTTACCAATCCGCGCTGGGATCCTACCGACTACAAAACCTGGATGGAAAAGGTGAAATCAAGCTATATCAACATGGCATCCGATCCCCGCACCGCCATGAGCGACACCATTGCTGTTATGATGAGCGACCACAACCGGCGCGCGGTGCCATTGACCTACGAACTTCTTGACAGGGTCAGTCTTGAGAAGATCCGGACCATCTGGCTCCAGCGGTTTAATGATCCGGGGAACTTCACCTTCCTTTTTGTTGGAAAGATCGACCCTGCACAGGCGAAACCGTTTGTTGAAAAGTACCTTGCTTCACTGCCCACGGTCAAGCGTAATGAAACCTATAAGGATGACGGGATCTCTCCTCCGAAAGGCAAAGTGATGAACGATTTTAAGCATGAAAGCAAAACCCCGCGTACCATTATCTTTGACAACCTCAACGGCAAATGCGGCTACACGGCCAACGACCGGCTGCTGGGTGCCGCCATCCGTCACATACTTGAACTGAGGTATGTTCAGTCCATCCGTGAGGACGAGGGAGGGGCCTACAGTGTGAGGGTCTCATGGGCACTTGACAAGTATCCTCAGCCCGGGTTCAGGTTTACTGTAAATTTCGATACGGATCCGGCAAAAGCCGACAAACTGCTTGGTATTGTTCATAAAGAGGTCGCAAACATGATTGAGAAAGGCCCCTCGGAAACAGATCTACAGAAGGCAAAGGAGTACTTCCTCAAGCAGCGCCCTGAGGATATGAAGGAGAATACCTGGTGGAATACCACCCTTACTGACTATTATTTTTACGGACTCAATTACCTGACAGGATATGAGGAGATGGTGAAGGCATTAAACCAGGAAACCATCCATGGTTATGCGCAGCAGACCCTCATCCAGGGAAACGAGGTAGTAGTAATCATGCGGCCGAAATAACCCTGTACTGAAAAGAACCCGGCCGGAACTCGTGATCCAGGAGTGTTCAGTGCCGGGCCGTCTGTCAATCATAGTTACTAACCCTAAACTGCATCCTTATGAAAATGAACAAATTTGCCCTGGTAAGTGCGTCGTTTTTTCTAGGCGCAATAACCGTAGTCTCAGTTTTCGCACTGGTCTCCTTTACCCGGGGAGGTGCGCCATCGTCCGCCCCGGCCGGGATCTCCCTGGTGTCAGCAACGGATGCAAACACCCTGCTGAAAGCCTACCTGACCATTGCCGATACACCGGCCAGGCCTGTGAATGGGATGTTCCTGGACCTGCAGCAATTAAATGCAATGAATACACTTGCCGGGAAAAACCCCAACCTCTCAGGCTTCAGAATTTATTTCGGCCGGGAAAAAACCGGCGTACAGGTTGGGTTGGTTGTCGGAGTTGACTCACAGAACGCAGACCTGGTTACCAACAGTATCTATAAAACCGATTCTCCGAAAACCGGGCCCTGCCCCCCGGTATGTGATGTGTCAAGCCCGATTACAAAAAGTAACTGACCAGGAAAGGCGACCGGCAAATTCTGAAGATCGGTTGCTTTTCATCCGCCAACAAAGTACATGTCGATCTCGCCTTTGTGTTTGGCTTTAACTTTACCGCGGTAGGTGCATTTGAACCGGTCTTTGACCCTTTCATATGTCACCCCGCTTATATTTACCTTATTTGGCTCACCGCAATTTTCCATGCGTGATGCGGTATTGACCGTGTCACCCCAGATGTCGTATGCGAATTTCATCGTCCCTACGATCCCGGCAACAACAGGGCCGGTGTGGATGCCAATACGCAATTCGAAAAATGGCTCTCCCCGCGCCTCCCGTTCTACCTTCTGCCTGATCATAAACTCCTGCAGTTCAAGTGCGGCTTCTACAATGTCATATGCGTGGGTCTCGTTAGGCGCCGGCAACCCGCCTGCACACATGTAGCTGTCTCCTATAATTTTAATTTTTTCAAGATTATGCGCCGAAATGACCCTGTCAAACTCACTAAAATAAAAGTGAATTTCATTCACCAGTTGTTCCGCACTCATCAGTTCACTGGCCTGGGTGAAATCCTTAAAGTCTGTAAACATCACCGTCACCTCCTCAAACTTCTTGGCAACCGCTTTCCCGGTGGCTTTGAGCTCTTCAGCCGTTTCATGGGGCAGGATGTTGAGCAAGAGCAGGTCGGATTCCTTCTTTGATTCATCGAGCAATTTGTTCAGCCGTTTCTGGTTATGGAAGTTACGGTAAATCAGCAGGGAAACAATGATAAAAAAAACCACTCCCCCCGCCATCATGTTGAGTTCATTCTTGCCTTGCCTGATCTTCAGCGCATCCTCCTCGGCCGCCTTCTCTTTTTGTTCCCGCTCCCGCTTGACAGCCTCCGCCATGATCTGGTCCGTTTTTGAAATCACGCTGATGCTGTCGCTTATGCGCAGGGTCAATGAAGCATATAACCATGCATTCCTGAAATCGCCAACCTCCCGGTACAGCTTTTCAAGGTGCCTGGCTGCAGTCAGCATATATTCAAATTTCCCATGGTACGCATCGGAATTTGAAAGGTTGTATGAAAGGGTGAATTTCCCGATCGCCTCCCGCTTGCGGCCTTGCCTGATGAGAAACTGCCCGTAACGGTTATAAAAGTTTGCCTGGTAGATATTCCTTGGGTCATTGATCACAAGATTCTCGGTCTTTTTAAAATAATAGTCAGCCGAATCGGGCTTGTGTTCAAGTTCCTGGAAATATGCACTGAGCCGGTAAAACATCTCTGGATCGGCCTGATACATTCCCTTAAATTCACCCGGGTATGCCCTGTTATAGAAATTATAAAGGGTCTCCACCTCGTCCGACTCAAGGAGATGTTTGCGGTAAAGGCCAAATTCCCACGATTTCAGCCGGTTGTTGTGCGTACGTATCGCAAAATCAATGATATTCCTGACACTTTGTTCGTTCAACCCGCTCTTCTGGCGAACATACACCAGCTGCATTTCATATTGTATCCACATCAGGGCTGTCGAATCAACCGGTTTAAGTGTGACGAGAATCTCATGCTCCTCCTGCTTGGTTTTAATGGCATCCTCGAAAAACTTAATATCATTGTAAAACCGGGACAGTTGGGCAAAACATTTTATAAGAAGTGTGGGATCCCCTGTCTTTTCAGCTCGTTCCCTTGCAATGAGATAGTTCCTGATGGCATCATTCAGCTGGTTTTTATTTTCATAACATTTCCCGATCAGGAGATAGCTTTCGGCGACCAGGGCTTCGTTTTTAAGAACGTTGGCAATAGTGAGCGCCTCGTTGCTGCTCATAATGGCGCTGTTTATGTTGTACTGCGCCAGGTATACCAGGGCCAGGTTCCGCTGAGTACGCCATTGCATCGGCAGATTGTCTGTTATGCGGCAGGCCTGCAGTGCCTTGTTCGCATAAGTCAGCGACTTCTTGTAATAGATTTCATTATCGGCTGATTCAATATAGGAGTTGTAGGCCAGCATGAGCAGACCGGGCCGCATACTCATCTCGGCTATGCGTATGGCAATCTCACTGAGGGTGTCAGCCTTCTGTTTTTCGTTAAGATAATCATTGTACAAAAATGCAAGTCTCGACAAACACAGAATCCTGGAACTGTCATCCCCGGCCCTTTTATACCTGAGCCATAAGGAGGAGATGCTGTCGGGCAATACCTGGTTTACACTCGCAAATCCGCATGAAAAGGAATACCCGGCGAAAACCAGGATGGCAAGGAACTGGTTTTTGTACAGGAACCTGAATCCCTTATAGCATATTGTCCAAATCATAGACAGCTAATATACTGCTTTTTGGAACGATCCTGTAAAGTTTATAAATTAATATTTACCTTACAATAATCTTTTTCCGCTTTTCTCATATCCTGTATCTGACCGGCTTTGTTTCCCGGCAAACCTCAAAAAACCCATGGCGGTTATTTGTGGCGGCTTCATATAACCATTGCTATAGCTGATTGTCAGGAGACAGGGGTGCCGGCATGAAGCAGGTGTCTCAGCCTTTGTTACCCGCCAAATTCCGGACCGTGAAAGGGCCCTGTGTTTTGTTTTACAAATAGTTTTTAACAGCAGCTTGTTGCTTTCAACTAATAATAATAACTATATTTACACAGCTATAGGGTAAATGTCTAACACTGTAAATCTAAAACCATGAAAAACAAATTTACTATGTTACTTGCGGCATTCGTTGCCGGTGCAGTTATCGGGGTTCTGATTTTCTGGCTGTTGTGCTGCAACTGCAGCAAACACAGTTGCTGCCAGAAACAATGCTGTATGGCGCCCGACACATCGGGAATCCATGTTATCACTGCAAAAACAGCGAACAACCTTTTCAAGGCTTACCTGGCATCTTCCTCTGTCATAGGTGCCGACACCCTGAAAGCATTTACGGTCAACCTGCAACAATTCAATGCAATGAAACTCATTGCAAAGCATGATTCATCGGTGCACGGCTTCAGAATTTACATGGGAATGGACAGTCTGACATCTGTCATGATGGTTGTTGGTACCGGCAGTCCTGACAAAACAGATTATATTATTCAGACTACTGATGCCGCTTCAGGACCGTGCCCGCATGTCTGTGACGAGACAAGCCCTGTTGTGGAAAAATAGAGCCGGACATCAATCGCCTGAACCTCCGCCGGCACAAAGTACCGGGAGGCAGAATTCGTTGAGCAATACCGTCTCTTTATAGGCCCGTGCAAAAGAATAGTATTCGCGCGAGGCAACCGACATCATGCACATGACATCGGCACCTGCACCATGGGCATATTTCAGGGTTTGACGTGCATATCCGTAAGAAGAACCCTCCTGGTCCTCCCTGATCCTGACCATGCGTACCCCTTTTTCCTCAAATGTCTTGGTTGCGTAAGAGATGTTGGCCAGCATCTGGTCATTCCATTCAAATCCCGGTTTCTGGATCGAATAGAGATGAACTTCGATATCATACATGCCAGCAAAAAGCAGGATGGCATCAACCGCCCGGCTGAAATTGTCATGGCTGCTTATCGGGAGAATGACCTTACGGAAGGGATCAGCCACTGGCGAATCCTTCTGTACAACCAATACAGGGAGCGGGAGCCTGGCCACCAGTTTAAGTATGTCGGCCCCGAAAAGTTTCTGCCTGATACCCATAAACCCATGCGTTCCGATCACCATAAGGTCAAACTGTCTTTCCGACACTACCGATTCGATTGATTCCAGGAGTCCCCCCTCCTTTACGACAACTTCGCAGACAATCCCGGAGTCCTTGTGGATTGTTGCTGCCTGAGCCTTAAGTTTGTCCGATACTATGGCCATTTTCTCCGCCTTCTCATTGAGAACATGAAACAATGTGATGGCAGAAGCAGATTTGCGGGCAATCATGATAGCCTGGGTAATGGCCGCAGCTGCGGCTTTTGAAAAATCTGTCGGGACAATAATCCTTTTCGTCATCGGGTCGGTTTTTTGATTAATTGGTAAAACACTCCTCCCGTGTCAAAACCGGGAAAGAGACTTTAAAGTTATACACTAATACATTGAATCCGGTTGCGGCAATTACATATTTTAAGTTGGATGTTAACTTACATCAAAAATAATAAAACATGATGATTCAACAACCGGGGACAACAATTTAATTGTCAGGTTTCCCGCTGCAACCCATGGCCCCCCGCGTAAAAATACGCACGGGAAATGTTGTTTTTGCGGGTGTACGTAACGTTAAAAATTTCAATATAATCAGGTGTTTCAGCGCTTGAACCAGCCCTGCCGGCGGTTGTAATTTTACATCATCAAACAAACAAACCAAACCTTTAAAAAATCAAAGCCATGAAAACAACAAGAATTCTCTCAGCCATCAGCCTTGTACTGATCTTCACCGCAAATTCACTTTTTGCAGGCCGTGCAACCATTAGTGACCCGGGATCGGCAGCCCTGCTGAAACAGGTTACCTATGAAGTAAAGGTAAATCCCGCCCCGAATTTCCCGGGTGCCTCCGGTCATTATCTCATTGCCATCACCGATGAAAATGGCCGCAAGGTTGTTCCTGCCCAGCCTTTTCACCCCGGAGTATGGACATATAAATTTAAGGAAGCCGGAACTTTCCGCGGAACACGCATTGCCGTTATGGTTCCCTACCCAGCCAATCCCACGGGCTGGATCATTCCTCCAAGCGTACTCAAAGGCAATTTCTTCGGCGGAGCTACCTATATCTTTGAACTGACCCCGCAGGCCAATGAAAAAACAGGCGGACGCGATCAATAGACAGAACTATAGAGGCAACCTGGGCAGAGCCATCCCGGTCAAACGGGATGGCTACTGTTTTTTACATAATGACCAGTTTGTTGCGCAGCGCGAAAATAACCAGGTTGATCACATTGACCGACCCGGTTTTCTGAAGCAGTTTATTCCTGTACCCCTCAACAGTCCTGACACTCAGAAACAACTTATCCGATATTTCAACATTCGAAAAACCCTTGCACAGCAATCGCAAAACCTCCATCTCCTTGTCGGAAAATGTTATCTTCTCAACCGCATCAATCTGCCTGACTTTTTTCACAATCAGACCCATTATTTCCTCTGAATAGTACTGTTGTCCCTCGGCAACCCTGTGGATGGCCTTCTCAAGATCCCGGATCCCGGATGTTTTAAGAATAAAGCCATAAACGCCCTTTTCGACCATCGAATAAACATACTCCTCCTCGCCAAACATACTGATAACCAGGATCTTCAGAGAAGGGTCGTATTTCAGGGCCTTTTCAACCGCTTCAAGACCGTCCATAACGGGCATCTTGATATCCATCAATACTATATCAGGCGAGACTTTTTTCAACTTTTCAAGGAATACAGCCCCGTTTTCAGCTTCGCCAACCAGTTCCACGTCATCCATTTCCCCGATGACACGCTTGAGACCCTCCCTGAAGATGGCATGGTCTTCAACGATAAAAACCCTCTTTTTCGTTCTCATCCTATAATCGTATTAATTTGATAATCAGGTTTATATGATTTGCAGGGTTACCTGCTACAGATCCTTGCGGATTCTCACCACAGTTTTTCCACTCCTCCTGGCAAACTGAATCTGGGCATCTATCAGGTTTACCCGCTGGAGGATATTCCCGAGTCCCATGCCTGATACCTTTTTGCTGATTTCTGAAACATCATAGCCTTTCCCGTTGTCGGTGTATTCCAATGTCAGGGCTCCTTTAACATAATTCAGCTTGACGATGGCGTTTGTCGCTCCTGCATGCTTTACAGTATTGTTTATCAACTCACATATGATCCTGTAAAAATGCAGTTCGGTTTGGGTCGGGAACCTGCGCCCCTTCATTTTGGAGGTCAGTGTGATTGAAAAGCTGCCGGCATGCTGCATGGTATTGATGAACGAACCTACCGCCGCCTCCAAACCGAAATTTTCGAGAAGGCGTGGCATCAGGTTGTTGGCCACAATCCTCATTTTCGAGATTGCCTCACCCAGCTGCTGGTTACAGATGGCAAGGTTTTCACTGAATTTTTCCGGACTCCTTGCATGCTCAAGCAACCCAAGGTGCAATTTGATGCTTGACAGGGTTGGCCCCAGGTCGTCATGAAGATCGGCTGCAAACTGCTTGCGATCCTTCTCCTCAGTCTCAATAACACGGCTTAGGACATATTTTTCAAGATGTTTCCTTTCGGTAATGTCGATCAGGATCGTCATGGTTGCATCGTTTCCCTTGTATTTTATTTTGCTGTTTCTTAAAAGGAAATTTTTCATGACGATTTTCCGGTTTTCCGTCCTTATCTCGAATTCCGATTCTTCAATAAAAACGCCATCGGAGAGATTCCTGAACAGGTCCCTGTTTTGTGGATCTGCAGGATCGGTGAGCAGGTCGGCGACATTTTTCCCGATAATTTCATCCTTGCTAAAACCGGTGATTTCAAGGATTAGATCGTTGGCAAAAACCACCCGGCCCCTGACATGAATCAGGATAGGGTTTGGAAGCTGGTTGACGAGGGTTTTATAAAGCTCTTCACTTTCAAACACCGACTCTTCAGCCCTCTTGAACTCTGACAGATCCTTCAGGGTGTAGAGGTAATAATTGCGGTTTTCAATACGGGCCTCATTGACAGAAACGAGGAACGGGATTTCTATACCATCCGGGGCGGTTATAAAGATTTCCCGATCATTCAGAGGCTTGGTTTTCTCCCTGAGGAGGGAAACCACCCCGGAGGGAAATATCTGGTCAGCATGCAAACTCCCGTTCCCGGGAGTATTGCTGCCAGTAAGGCAGTAAAATGAAAGGTTTGCAAAAATGATATCTCCGTTTTTATCGAGGACGAAAATTGGGTCAGGTGTCGAATTCAACACACCCAGGAGAAACCCGGATTCCTTAGTGGTTTGCATGGGTTCGGTTTTACAGTGCCGTCAAATCTGCCTGAAAGCAATCAAAGATAAGGGATTATCGCAATAATTATTCCTGTTGTTATTGTCAATTAAATAAAATTATCAACGAAACCAGTAAAACCGGCAGGGGGCCAGGCGTAAAAAAACCCTTTAAAACAGCGTAATTCAGCGCTTGAAACAGGGTTGCTTCCTGCAGTAATTTCGCCTCTTCAAACCAACCCGAAAATCAAAAACATGCATTCAATACACATCCTTTCTGCTGTCAGCCCAATATTTACCCCGGCAAAAAAATTATTTTCCGCAAACCGGTTAAATAGCTGTGTTCAGCCAACGGCCGACAAAGAGAAACGAAACACCTGCATGGCCAGGGTCAACTTTGCACCAAATTTCCCTTATGGATCGGTCAATTCCTCGATAGCCATAACCGATGATGAAGGCAGCAGGGTTGTTCCAGCTAAGTCCTTTCTCCCGGGCGTGCAGCCGGCCTTTGGGGAAGCAGGAGGTTTATGTGGGACCGGAATAGCCGCTATGGTGCCATGTGCGGCCAGCCAGACAAGCCGGATCATTCCTCCCTGTAAACTGACGGGTAATTTTTACGGAGGTACCTTTTACCTGTTTAAACTGACTCCCGGGGCGAATAATAAGGCAGGTCATAAAGACCTGTAACCGGCTTGCAGCAGCACCTGGTTAAAGGCAGGAGCCGTTCCGTAAGGGCGGCTCCTTTTTTCTGGCTGCCAGGTAAAAATACGCAGAAAGATCAGGCATTCCAGCGCTTGAAAGAGGACATCCCAGGGTTGTAATTTTACCTCATCAAACCAAACAACCAACCCTTAAAAAAACAAAACCATGAAAACAACAAAGATTATCTCAGCCATCAGTTTAGTACTGATCCTCGCAGCAAATTCACTTTTTGCAAACAGGGCTGCCATCAGCAATCCTGAAACGGCGTCCATGCAACAATCGGTAACCTATGTTGTAAAGGTTAACTGTCCTCCCAATTTCCCAGCCGCCAACGGTAATTTCATGATCCTGATTACCGATGAAAAGGGCCGCAAAGTTGCCCCGGCCCAGGCCCTTCATCCGGGTGTATGGGCATATACCTTCAAGGAAGCCGGAAGTTTCCGCGGAGTCCGCATAGCTTCCATGGTGTCGTATCCTGCCACCCCGTCGGGATGGGTCATTCCTCCCGTCAAGATCATTGCAACCTTTTATGCCGGCCAGACCTACTTTTTCGAACTGATCCCGGAGGCGAACGAAACCGGGCTGGCAACCGGCCAGTAAAAAATACCGCTGCAAGAAAAAGCCGCCTTCCGGGCGGCTTTTTCTTTTAATGCAGGAATGCAGGAATGCAGCGCAATTCTGATTATTCTGTTTTAGAAACCAGGTATTTGTTATTTTGGATGCCAGTTTGTTTCCGGGCTGAGCTCAGGGTTCTATCCAGATCACAGAATTACCCGTGTTATATTCGTTTTCCTCCCATAATTCGTTGCCTGGGTCAACAATCCATTTGCCATCCACGATGTATTTGTAGGTATGTTTGCCCGGCTTCAGGAAGAGAGGGAGGTACCAGTTCCCATCCCGTTCAGACATCCTGTACCCCGAATTACTCCAGCCATTGAAGCTGCCAGAGACACAAACCTTTTTCGCACCCGGATGCTTTTCCAGTTTAAAGAGCTGGTTAGGCTTGACTGTAAGAAATGAGTTTGCCTGTTCACCATCGCCGGCAGTGTATGGATTATCGGGGTCGGTGATCCATTTGCCGTCGACCACGAATTTATATTCGTAATTGCCTGGTGCCAGCACATAAGGCAGCTGCCACCCGCCGTCGGTTTTTTCCATAAGCAGTTCGGCCGTATTCCAGACATTAAAATTCCCTGCAACCACGACCTGCCGGGCATTCTGATACCCTTTTAACCTGAAAAACAGGGTATCCCCCAGCCCCAGGAAAGAATTCTGATGCCCCTTACCATCAGGACGGGTGACTTTATTGGCCGGGTCGGTGATCCATTTCTGATCGACGATAAATTTATAGGCATGGGTCCCATCCCTGAGGTATAGCGGCAGCATCCAGGTGCCGTTGATTCGGATCATCCTGAGTTCCTTTACATTCCAACCGTTGAAACTCCCTGAAACCAGGACATTCCTGGCCTGGCTGTATCCGTTCAGGACAAATCTGTAATTATAGCAGAAGAAAACGTTGTTATACCCATGGTAGGTATCATTTTCGTGCAGTTTATTGAATGCGTCGTTGGTCCATCTTCCGTCAATAATAAACTTATAGGAATACTTCCCGGGCAGGAGCTTCATGGTAACGGTCCATCCCGAATCGCATGGATGCATCGGGGTATTGCGGGTAGCCCATGAATTGAACGATCCGGAAAGGAAGACCTCATGCGCCTCGCGGTGGCCGGGCAGGTAAAACCTGACTTTCCCGGGGGCAACCTGGAGCACCGAGTTCCGCGTATTCCTGTTCACGCCATAGGGGACCGACTCTCTTTCATTAACAGTCGAGACATCTACAGATTTGTCGTCCAGCAGGAAAATTTTATCCTGGCCGTTCCCGCGCGCATTCGTTGCTCCCTGTTCCTTTGACAGCTCAATATGGCTGGCATCGATTTTCCTTGTAGTCCAGGAATTGTTGTTTTCCTTTATGACCGGTTTCAGGGCATATGCACCAGCCACCAGGGCACTGTCAAGGTCATACATGACGGCAATCTCGTTGCGTTGTGCAGCATTCCACCGTGTGTCAAGTGTAAAGACCAGCCGTCCATCCTCCACACGGCACACTTTTTTCGGATCAAACTGAGCCATTCCTGACAAAGCTGAAAAAAGGAGGTAAAATGACAAGACTGTCGTCAATCGTATTTTCATGGTTTCCCTTCCGTTTTAAGGCAAATACCCATCTCTTTTTTAACCAGGTTGATATAAATTTTCCCTTTTGAGAAGAAATCATATCCAAGCATTCCGTCAATCGGGTAGGCGTATTGGTGTGCCATGTCTGCCAGGCTGCAAAGGATTGTCTCCATCGGCGTCATCTGTATGTTTCCGAAAGAAAAATCATTAAGTGTCCCATATAATACCTCTCCCTGTTTCGACCCTACGCCGTTCAGGTTCGACCGCCGTGTGATGGTAATTGAATTGAGCGCTTTTTTGGGGGCATCAACACTCACCACATTCGATTCAGCGCCGGTATCAAGGCAGAAATCGAGGATCTTTCCTCCCATGGTTGCCTTCACAAACATGATATTGCGGTATTCTTCAACTTTCTGTACCACGTCGAACTTCACTTTCTGAAAACCAGGATCGATCGTATTCCCGTTCCTGTCGAGTTTGAACAGCTGGAGTTCATTGTTGCGGATGTCGATCACCAGTTGAAGGTTTTTAAGCATTGTCATCCCGAAGAGACCAAGAATTTTCACCCCCCTGCGATTTTCGAGATGGCCCAAAGGGGTGACATCGGCAGAGATATTCTGGTAGGTCATCTCCCCGACCTGCAGCAGTTTTACAGAGATCCGGGTTACCTGGCCGGTTGTTCCCGTGACACCGCCGCCATCCTCATCGTCAACCGCAATGGCATTGCGAAAATACGTTTTATTCAGCACAAGTCCTGAGGCCCCTGTATCAAGGATGAAGTTGCCGGTTACATGATCGATGGTGCCTTCCAGCAGGAATAATCGCCCTGCCCTTTTCAGCGGGAGGGTCATCCCGACAACATTCCCGCCGGGACCGAGAATGGGTGTGGATGCAAGAATCATGTCCTCCACGCTTATTGACTGCTGTTTTATATAGTTTCCGGCCGGCCGGCCTCCTTCCGTATTTCCGGGCAGGATCGCTGCCAGTGCCAGCTGAAGCGTAAAAACCAATGCGGGACGGAAGTTCATAACCTTTCATTCATGCCGGTTGGACGCAAGATAACAAAAAAAGTTTCAAATGAAATTTGCTTTTTTGTAAAATGCAGGAAGCAATCCTGATTTTTTGTCCTGGATGCAAAACAGGCAAAATTTTATATCTTTGGTTACCAAAACTAAATCACCATGGAACATAAGACCGAGAATGACAGCAATTTTTATTATCCCCCCAAGGATATAGTCAGAAAAGCGAATGTCAGGGAATATGAGACCCTTTATCAGCAATCTATCACTGACCGTGAGGGATTCTGGGCTGCCGAGGCCAAAAAACTTGACTGGTTTAAAAAATGGGACAAGGTATTGGATGACAGCAGGAAGCCCTTCTACAAATGGTTCACGGGAGGCAAGATCAACATTGTTCACAATGCCCTTGACCGGCACCAGAAAAATGCCACCAGGAACAAACTGGCCATCATCTGGGAGGGAGAGCCCGGCGATGTGCGCACTTTTTCATACCATGCCCTGAACCGTGAAGTTTCAAAATTCGCAAACATCCTGAAGGCGATGGGGGCCAAAAAGGGCGATGTAATTACGATCTATATGCCACAGATACCCGAACTTGTCATTGCCATGCTGGCCTGCGCCCGTATGGGAGCGGTTCACAGTGTAGTTTACGGGGGATTCAGCGTTGAAGCGCTTGCGGAGCGCATCCACGATTCGCAGAGCCGCATCCTCATCACGGCCGACGGCGGCTACCGAAGGGGAAAAACCACCCGGCTCAAGGCCATCGCCAACGAGGCCATGCAGCGGTCGGCCACCATCGAAGTTTGTATAACCGTGAAGCGCACCGGAGATTTATATTTTTTTGCTATTTTTAACATATCGATATAAATAACATCATGTTCATA
>JBAXFZ010000051.1:0-15594 GCA_037139685.1 Bacteroidota bacterium | reverse complement strand
TGCAAAGTGCAAAGTGCAAAGTGCAAAGTGCAAAGTGCAAAGTGCAAAGTGCAAAAATTAAAATGCAAAGATAAAAAGAAGGAAATGTTTTCCGGGTTTTGATTTATTCTGAAAAGAAGCGCCGTACCTGTTCATTAAAATCGTCCCTGAAGCGGATGCAGGTGTCGTGCCCTGAGCCGGGGAGGATCCAGAGCCTTGCGCGGGGGATGTTCCTGAAGATTTCAAGGGTGTGTTCAACTTTTATGATGTCGTGGTCGCCGCCGATGATCAGCGCCGGGCAGTGAATGGTTTGCAGGGCGCCGTGCGGGATATTGGGCTCTCCGATCATCAGCCGGGTGAGTTTGATCCTGTTGTTTATTCCTGCCCCCTGCGGTTCTTTTTTCAACTGTTCAACTTCGGTCATCATCGAACGGATATCTGCCCAGGCCACCGCGCTGCTGTCGGGGCGGATATTGGCCCCGGTTTCGGCTAGTTTCCTCACCTTATCGGGGTGCCTTATGGCCAGCAGCAGTGCGTTGATGCCCCCGTCGCTCCAGCCGATCACAAAGGCCTGTTTAACATGCAGCGAGTCGAGCAGGGCGTTGAGATCGTCGGCCATCATTTCGTAGGAGAGCGAGTCGCCGGGATCGGCAGAACGGCCCTGCGAGCGGCTGTCGGCAGCAATAACCCTGTATTTTTTAGCGAAGAACGGGATCTGCTCCTTCATCGAGGCAATGGAGCCGCCGTTGCCGTGAATCACCAGCAAAGGCTCGCCCTTGCCGTAAACCTCGTAATACATGCTGAACCCCCGGGTGTGAAGAAACCTGCCGGTTTGATTGTTCGAACCGCAGGAGATAACCGGGCCCCGGTTTGCAGCTGGCTGAGGGAAGGCTGCATGGGGCAGGGAAAGCAGCCATGCGATAATAAGTATCGGAAGATATTTCATTGTATAAAGGGCGAGGTTGCAAATTTAGGAATGAATGGGGATAATTCCGATAAATCATTTCTCAGAATGTCTGCGAGCAATTTGAACAGATGTCAATGGATTTGCGGCTTTCCAGGATCTTTTTCCTGAAACTGTTATAGCTGTCGCCCTTCCAGATCTCTTCAAATGTTTGCCTGGTCATGTCTCCCAGTTCGTGGGTTGCATCCTTGTCGAAGCAGCAGGGGACAACTTTGCCGTCCCAGGTGAACACGCAGGAACTCCACATGCGGAAGCAGGAGTCGGGGCGGGGGATTTTAAGGGTGTAGGCGGGAATTGAACCAGGGATGTCTTTCCCGAGGGTATAGCGGGTGTGTTTGGGGGAGTCGGGCATAAGCGGATTCCCGTGTTCATAATCGTTGAACTGGGCGGTTTTGAAGGTAACCTTGTCGACGCCGAGTTCCCTGCCCAGTTTTTTGATCTCTGCCAGCTGGTGTTCATTCGATTTCAGCACCAGGCACTGGAGGATGATCTCGGGTGTGGCTGATTTCAGCCGTTTCCGCTCATTCACCAGCAGCCTGGTTCCCGCAATGACCTTGCTGAAATCGCCTCCCGCCCGGTAGGCCTCATAGCTTTGCTGGTCGGCGCCGTCGAGGGAGATGATCAGGCGGTTTAGTCCCGATGATATGGTTTGGTGAACCGATTTTTCGCCCAGGAAATGGCCGTTGGTGGAGGTGGACACGAATATTTTCTCTTTGCGGGCAATGGCGACAAAATCGAAGAAGTGGCTGCTCATATATGGCTCTCCCTGGAAATAGAGGGTAAGGTAGGAGAGGCGGGGTGAAAGCTGGCCGATGATGCTTTTAAACAGCTCGGGCTGCATCGTCCCGCGGGCGCGGGTCAGCACCTTCATCCCGGCGGGACATTCCGGGCAGCGGAGGTTGCAGCTGTTGACCGGCTCGATGCTTGCCGCCACAGGGGTTCCCCAATGCACGGGCTTTTTGATGATCCGTGAGAAAAGGTAGCTGGCAACGATCTTAAAAAGGTTCAGCCCCCTTGTCAATAACAGGGTCATGACGGGAGATTGTCGCCGGGATTATCCCGGGTATCCCTTCTCTTCTTCTTCCGTTTTGACAAGAACGCCTTGCCGATTGAAAAGGCCTTCGTTAAAACGGAGGAGGAGGAGGCTATTTCGTTTACCACGGTTGAGGCCAGGTTGCGGAAGGAGAGGGCCTGGAGGATATCGCGGTAACCATTGTGGATATCCTGCTCCTTTTTCAGGATTTCCAGCTGCAGCCGCTGTTTTTCAAGCGAAATATCCTTGAGCGAATGGATCTTTTCAGATCGTACCTTGTAACGGTTATTCATTTTCATCTTTCTCCTCCATCAGGATTTTAGTTAACCGGGTAACCAGCGGGTTGATAAAGAGAGTGTGGCGAAACCCATAGATCATGACACCGAAGACGATATAGAAAGCCGTCACGATAAGGGCCCCGGCCCATGTCGGCCCGAGATCCTGCCCGAACCAGAAGACAAAGGCCAGCGAAAGGAAGAGCAGCAGGAACATGGCCAGGATGAAGAAGATCACGGCGATAAGGAAAAAGGTGGCCAGCCTGGCGATCTTTTCGGTGAGGACCAGCTTTAAAAGGTCGACCTGCAGGTTAACATAGTCTTTGACATTTTCCGTGAGCTGCGAAAAATTGTCGGAAATTCTCCCTGTATCCATTATTTCCCCTCCCCGTCATTTAATTCCGCTTCATCCGGGAGAACCTCCTCCTTTTCCTGGGTGGCAAAAGCCGAATTGAAGGCATGCAGTTTCTCGGAGAGATCATCCTGCATGGTGTCGGCAAGACCCATAAGGCGTTTCTTCAGCCGTTTGCGGGTTTTTGACCCCTTGGCAGGGGCGATAAGCAGTCCGACGCCGATCCCGGCAGCAAGTCCGACGGCAGCCGCCAGCAATAATGATGAACCTGATTTAGCCATTTTTGTAATCTTTAAGATTAAAACATCGTAAAGTTAACTCTTTTCCGGTACTTTCCGAAAGAGCTTGAAATTGCTTAAAAATTCGCGGGCCACGATTTTTATAAAACCATAGGAGGGAACGGCTACGATCATCCCCGGGATGCCCCCGATCCCGGCAGCGGCGATCACCACGATGAAAATTTCGACGGGATGGGCCTTCACGCTCTTTCCCTGGATGACCGGGGCAAAGATGTTGTTGTCGATCACCTGGACGACAAACATGGCTCCCACGATTTTCAGGGCCATGGGCAGGATGGTGCCGTACTCCCCGGCGCTGATCACCCCCGTGATCCCCAGGATCACCCCCATGATCATGGCGATGATCCCCCCGAGATAGGGGACGATGATGATGATCCCCGTAAAAAAGCCGACCACCAGCGGGCTTTCGACCCCCACCAGGTACAGGGCGAAGGAATAGGTGAGGATGTTGGCCATGACCTGGATGATCAGCCCGATGAAATAGCGCGAGAGGAGCTTTTTGCTCTGGTGCATCACGTTCCTGATGCGTTCGTCGTGCCTGTCGGGGGTTAGCAGCAGGATGAAGCGGGGCAGCATTTTCTGGTCGAGAAGGAAAAAGAAGGAGAGGAACACGACCGAAAAGAGGTTGAAGAAGAAGGTGCCGGTAAAGGAGATCACCGAGGTGAGCACGTTGGAGAACATTCCGAAGTCGATGAAATTCAGGATGGCCTTTTTGGCGGCCGATTCGAAGGTTGCCCCGCGGGGGAGGATGCCGTAGTGGATCAGCAGCGACTGCGACCTGGCGATCTCGTCGTGGTAATAGGCCATCAGCTGTTTGCCGTCGATGGCGCTGATCATCTCCGCTTCGTTGATGATAAGCGGGATAAAGAGGCTGAAAAGGCCGAAAAACAGGAGCAGGAACAATGCCAGGGTAACGGTCACGCTGAGCACGTGCGGAAAGCGGAACCTGCCGATCCTGACCCGGTCCATCAGGTCAACCAGCGGCGAACCCACGATGGAGATCACCCCGGCCACGATGATGAAAATGACGATGTTCGCAAAGTACCATACCAGGAACCCCAGGGCTGCCACGCCGATGATCAGGAAGAACAGCTTGTTTTTCTGGTATAGCTCCGACATGATGAACAGTTGAGTAAATAACGGCGACCGCGAAAGACAAAAATAGTCAAATCCGGTCAAATGCATTCATCGCAGGCCGAATAAATTCAGGGCGTGGATTGATCAGATGGGAATATCCCGGGTGAGATTTTCAATGGTTATTGCAACAAAGGTTGAGGAACCTGCCATTTTGTGTTTTTTGGGGATACAGTATCCGGATGACCCTGGTTCCGCTATTTCGACGAATCATGCACTGTTGAAGTTTGGTACCGGAAGGTGTAGATCTGATTTTAATCTGTTACAGCGATTATGTTCAGTCAAAACACGAAATGGAATAATTTGATAAAAGAAGGATATTTGGTTTTTGTTTGGTTAAAGAAAACTGAAAATTTGTTATTTTTGAAAAGAAAAGGCGACAAGGGAGCATTTTTACCTAAATAAAAAAAAGCCTCACGGATTACAGGTTGAGTATTACACCGAGTATGGACTGAAATGGCTTTCAATCCAGCGGTTATATTTCACATAATCACTTATTATATAATCTTCAATCGGTTTGTCGCCACATATTTGGATAAATTTATCTAACCAAAGTTTATAACTTTCACTTGTACGAAGAGCGTATGTCCCCTTCCACTCTAAATATTGTTTGATTTTTTCTTTCATATATTCACGTTTGCAATGGTAGGGTTATTGTAAGTATTTAAGCCCGATATAAATACATTGGGCTTTTTCTAGTTGTTTTTTTAAATACTAAACTCGAAACTTTTATAAAAAACTTTTTAGATAAATTCATAAATTAAAATTAAATTGATAATATTTTTTATAGACTATTTTAGAATTATATCATATATATAAAAAAAATAAGCTAGTCATTCACTTAAAGTGAAGCTAGCTTATTAAGATATTGAGACAAATAGATAGATAGAAAGAAATAAAATCTTCTTCTATTGCTTTTTATAAACGATTTTGAAAGTTCCCCCTGAACCTGTTTCAGGATGTGTCACAACCAAGGTTGAATCTGAAAGGTTCATGATGGCATTATCTTGCCCTGCCGTCATGAAATGACGATTAGGCAACATAGACCAAGTATCAGTCCAGTATTCAATATTCCCAAAGCAAATATTTGAGCCTTCATGATATCCCATAACCCAGTTATCCATAAGAACAAGAATATCATCCTTTTGACAGGGGACAATTACACTCTTGTAGTTAGTCGAATCTTTAGGCCGGTAAAGCACATCGTTTTTTAGCCAGGAAGCCTTAAGTGAATCAGCTGTTGTAAGTATAGGTGCAGGGTTGACATGAACTCCTGCAATTCCGGTTATTGTATGGCCATTTTTCCACACGGTAAACGTGAAGATGGTCCATTCAGTAAGAAGCCCAGTATTATACGAACCACTTTTCGGAGCAACGACAGTCGAGGTGTTGCTGTTTTTGTTGTTCGTAATCACGCAGGAGTCTCCTGTGAATATATACCCAATCGTGGATGCCGTATTGTACGGAATCGGATCGGGGGGAATGTAGGTAAAACCTATGGTTCCATCTGGATTTTCCCCAACAGCAACAATAAGACTATTTGAGACCTTGTTGTTGTCAAGATAAAAGGAGAAATCCATTTTACTCTGAAGGTGGCTAAAATTCCAATTGCCAGATTTTTCTTTGGAAAAGGAGATGTTGTTTATTTTAATCTCAAATGCTTTCGTTCCTTTGTACCCCCATGAGAATTGGAAATCTCCATCCCATGGGATGTTTACACCATTAGAAGTTATGAGATTTCCCGAATTTTTCAGAATAATAGAGTCATTTACCACCGGTGGGATGGGAGGGTCGACTGATGATGTTTTATCTTTCTGACACCCGATGAATAAAAAAACTAGACAAAAGCATCCTGCGAGAGCAATAGTAATCCTTTTCATTGAGGTAATGATTATAGAATATTTATTCTTCCATGGGTAAAGATAATATTAATCATGGGTCAAGGCAAATACTGCATGTTATTTATAATTGTTCTAAACTTGCTTAGCAAGAACTGATGGTAAATATTTTGATCGTTAATTTATAAAGTGAACATCAAGAACGATTAGACACAACAGAGTTTCGAGTTTGGCCCCTTATAGGGGCTTTTCAAGTCCACCTTATTTGAGGGTGGATCCTTTAATTTTATCTTAAATCAATTCTGGAGTTGAATATGGTCTGTTTCGAAGATCTCGAAGAAATACTAGTGAATTGACTTTTCGTTAATTTTAACAAAATTTCACTGACATTGTATTTGTCATTACAATTTTGGTTTAATTTTATGTATTTAAACTCAAGAATAGGAATACTAGCAAATCCTAACGCGTCACTCTTTACTATCTTATTTTTTTATTGGATTAAACTTGAATGAATTGAAAATGTAATATTATTTCTTCAATGGTATCAAATCACTTTTGTTAATGAAATAACGAAAACTTATCGGAGTCCGTTAAGATAATTAGTTTCACATAACCTTTTAAAATAAATGATTATGATAGCCTTAGAATTAAAAACAAAAAAGAAAAAGCCAGTTTCTTTAAGAACTTTAAAGTCTCAAAATGTCCAAAGTGTAAAAACTGGACACCATCATATTGTTGATGGTGGTCATTGGATTTGTTGCATGGGAGGTGAATCATACCCAGATGCTATTGATTATTGTTATGACTGTAGTCATCATCGATGTGGAAATTGTCGAAGTAGATAATAGATGAATTTGACGATCTGCTGTTATTTCGGTGATTTAACTAAAGAATGGATGATCCTTTAATTTCTCTGCTGTCTCCAATTTGGTAACTCTGATATATTTCAGGAACGATTCAGTTTTCCGGTGCCCCGTGATCTCCATAATATCATGCATCGGAATGCCAGCCAAATAGGCATTCGTTGCAAAGGATCTTCTGGCAGTGTGCGTTCTTATCTCAATCCATTTATTGATGTTTCCGCTTTTGACCTTGTTGGTAAACGCAATTTGACCGATAAAGCGCATGGCTTCATTGGTTTTCTGCAAGGAAAGAACCCCGAGTTTGTTGTTATACTTGGTTAGGATTTCAAGAACCAATGGTTTTGCCGGTATAATAACTGGCTCATCGGTTTTCTGAGTCCGGATATAAAGTTTACCGTCTTGTATGTTTTCCAAGGTCACTTTTGCCCAATCAGAATGCCGGAGGCCGGTGAAACAATTCAGAACAATCAGATCACGAACTCTTCTTTTTTCAGGTATCTCGATTGGGTATTCATACAAAGCCTGGATTTCATCTGTTGTCAGATAAACAGTGTCAACATCTACTTTAATGACTTTGAAATCTCGCTTAAGAAAATCCTGGTTGGTGGTAATTTTATCTTCCACAGTTTCAGCGGCCATTGAATCATCAATGATGTATGTACCGGCACACTAAAACTGTCCCATGGAAAACAACCCGACAGCGTGCCGTGACCGCACATGAGCACCCGGTCGTGCCCGCCGATGAGATTCTTCAGCCCGGCCCTGGTCACGCCGCCGGTAATGACCCTCTTCTTTATGTCCAGGCCCTTATAGACCCCCTTTAAGAAAACGGTTGACGGGTCTTCGGGATGGATGAAGAGAAGGGTTTTCATTTCAGCGGAGCGGATCATGTCAGAGAAACAACTCTTCAATCCGATTCATCGTATCAAGGTCAGGCCTGCGGAAGAAGACGCCGGTGCTGTTGTCATGGCTCCTCACGCCTCTCAGGAACAGGTAGATGACCCCGCCAAATTGGTTTTCATAGCTGAACCCGGGAATTTTCTTTTCAAGCCACCGTTTCATGGCAACCGAATAGATATAGTACTGGAGGTTGTAATTATTCGCCTTCATGGCGGCCGACAATCCCTCTTCATCGTAATCTTCAGGGCTGTTGCCCAGGAAATTTGATTTCCAGTCAAGTACATAGTACCTGCCGTCATGCATAAAAAACAGGTCAATGAAGCCGGTCATCAGCCCTTCAATATCCGCTTCTCCTGCCAGGTCTGCCTCCTCTCCCAGCAACTCGTTAATCTTAATCTTGTTTGCCCTTTTAAGCGAAAAGCAAAACTCCAGCTCCGGGAGCCTGTGTTCGTTTTTCACCTGATTCAGTGCAAACTTCTCACCGTCGCAGTTCAGTTCAACATCCATCACATGGGTAACCATCTGCCAGAATAGATTAAGCCTTTCAAATTTGATAATATTGGGGTAGTATTTCGATGCATTCTGCAAACTCTGCTCCCAGCTATCTTCGTTATTGAAGTCAAGCCGCTCAAAGATGCTGTGCAAAGCGATTCCCACACTGGCTCCGCGCCCCAGCTCCTGGAAAATAAACTGGTCGTAATGGCCCGGCCCGCCCAGCGCCACCTTTTCAAAGGGTGCGGAATGATGCGCTTTGCTCAGGGTGCTGAAACTGTGGATACCGAAGGTGTTTTTGATGTCAATTGCCGGGATTGGTCTTGTAGAAAACAAGGTTTCTGCCGGCTTGACCGGTTTGATATTTTCCACACTGGCTATCCTCTCTCCGGTCACCTGCTTCAGATACTGCTGTGCCGGAAACTTCTTGATGGATGAATCATTGTAGTAGCGAGAATTATTGATGCAGATACAGGCTTTGTAACGGGCTCTCGTGAGCGCAACATAGATAAGCCGCCGGTTCTCCTGTTCAGTTTGTTCAGCCCACAATTTTTTCTGATCGTCGGTCGGCTGGTAGGTAAACTTATATTTACCATCCTCCCTGAATTCAAAAACAGGATGTTCACTTTTGACCAGATCAAGGTGGGGGGCAAATACAATGTTATAGGTCAACCCCTTGCATTTATGAATCGTCGTGACCTGAACAGCATCATCCTGGCTTTCCACCCTTTGCTCATTTTCATCATTGCTGTCATTCTGCGCGCGCCAGCACCATGACGACAACTCGTTGGGGGTGAATTTATTCTGCATTTCCGCCTGGTGCAGTATCTCCGCAACCTGGTAGAAGTTGGTAAGCGACCTTTGCCCTTCGATGCCCATTTCAAGGCAGAACTTACGCACCTGGTAAAGGCCGAAAAAGCGAAACAGCATGTTGTAAATTCCTGAATCATGCCACAAATATTTCAATTCCCTGAACTGGTCAAGATGCAATTCATCATCCAGCACCTCAACATCCGCAGTGGTTTTGCCAAAACAGGGATTTAACAGAACCCTGTTTATCGTCCCGCGGGAAGGCTGAATGACTGCTTCCATCAGGTACCGGATCATTCCGGCCTCCCCGGAGGACATCACTTTCGCATCGTCAATGGTGATCGACGGTATCCCGGCAGCAGACAATGCCTTTTTATAAGAGCGTCCTTCTTTATTCGTCCGCACAATGACAGCGATATCCGAAGGTTTTATCCTGCTGCCATTGATATTGATCTCACCGGTATCCAGCAGCCGGTGAATTTCATTCACGACGAAATTTTCAATTTCAGCCTTGTTATTAAATTCATAAATCTCAAATGGTTCAACCCCGAGATTATTTTCGGTCATTGAACCCAAATCCAAAAGTCCGGTTTCAACCTTCTGATATCCTATCTGATCATCGGCAAACGGATTGTCCGTTGAAAAAAAATCGTTCAGCGCGGCGATTAAATCCCCTGTTGAACGGAAATTCAGGTTCATTGAATAAACAATGTCAACGGCCCCCTTCGCCCTTTTATAGGTCTCAATATCGGCTTTCCGCCAGCCAAATATTGATTGTTTGGGATCGCCGATATAAAACAGGATCTTTTCCGAAAACAGCCTGCTGAAAATCTCATACTGATGAATATCAGTATCCTGAAATTCGTCTATAAAAACAGCCTCGTACTGTGATGCCAGGGCGGCGTTTACACGGCCATCACTCACGGCCAGGTGCAGCAGGCTGATCTGGTCATTAAAGTCAATGAGGCTGTGGTCGCTTTTAAACCTGACAACTTTTCTCCTAAGTTCTTCTATGGCCTGTTTGAAAAGATGGAAGATATAAAGGCTGGTATGACCATCCAGCACTGCTTTCGAAGCCTGGTAATTCGAACACAAAGCATATTCATCCGGGAAAGAATTTTGAATATATTTCGTGCCTTTGGCATAGCCTTCAAGATAAGCCCGAATAAACCCGGCCGCAGACGCACTGTTTGCTTCAACAAATTTCGCTGCATAACCGTTCAGGTTTCTCGCTGTGATGGCGGGAAAATTATCACTTATGTAACTTTCGAAAGCGGCCTGTGCCGCGTCCGTTTCCTGAATGGCTTCCTTAATCTGCAGCAGCGTATCTTCACCGTCTGTTCCGGTGCAGGCATATTCCTTGTCCTCAAGGGCTTTGTTCAGCGCCTCCCGGATCTTTTCCCGGGTTAAAATTTTCGTAAAATGGATGAAAAGATCTTTATCCAGGGTTGCAACCTTTTTGCGCCAGTAATCATTGACAACCATCTCCCTGATGCCGGATATGTCGGTCGCAATTTCCGAATCAAACGATTGGGATGTTTCAAAAGGATATTGCATCAGGCTTCGCTCACAGTAACTGTGAATGGTCATTACGGATAACTGGTCGAGGCTGCGGACTGCCTCTTTAAGACGGATTTTTGAGCTTTCCCTTCCTGCATTGTCGACTACTTCGCGGATGGCCGGATTCCCGGTTTCAAAATTCATGGAATATTTATACGCCTGGCGTACAAACATCCGGATGCGGGATTCCAGCTCGGCGACTGCCGGTTTGGTAAAGGTGACCATCAGTATTTTTTTGATCGGGATCCCGCTTTCAATGATGAGCCTTAAAACCAGCACCGCGATGGAATATGTTTTCCCGGTTCCCGCACTGGCCTCTATCAGGTTCTTTCCTGCCAGAACCACCTTTTTTGCATCAAAACCATCTATTTTGCCCATATTAAAACTGATTGATTTTTAGTTTATCTGCAATGTCCCTGATTAATTGAATTTCCTGGTCTCCGAAATTTTCAAAGCGATTTTCACGGATTAAAATCTGAAGGTAAGGATTTGCCGGATAATCGCTCCCCTCGTATGGGAAAGCATCAGCCTTAAATGCTTTAAGAATTTCTTCACATTCCGGCTTTACTTCCTTTTCGGCACCATCTGTTCTGTTTCCCGGTTTCTTTACATCTGCGTTGGCCGCAATTTTATCAGCTTCGTTTGCAGCCTTGACAGCAATATCAGTTGCTTTTTCACCTGCCTTTAGCGTAAACAACAAAGGAGTAATATTACCTGCTCTGTAAAATTCAATCAATGTTTCAAGGTCTGCCCGTGCTGACTCTTTATTTACGGGAACAGCAGAAACAATTCCTTCAATGTTTAAAAAAGTTGCCGCATCAATCCCATCCTCAACAGCCAACAACAATCCTTTTATGTAAGCTTCAACTTTATGTTTCAACAGATGTCTGGAAACTGAAAAGGCTAAAAAATCGCGGTCGTAAACGCTGTCAATGATTCCTTTAATACGAATTCCGTCTATTTCTGTATCAATCACAATTTTCTTTTCTTCCCGTTTGCCGACCAGTTTTTGATATGCCTGACTGATATCTGCCACTTCTTTTACTATCCCTTCAACTGTGGCAATTGCAGCAGATTTTAATGGCAAAAAGCCTTCCTTTATCCCCTTGTTTATATAGGAAGTAATTTCACTTTCCTTGAGTTTTATCAAATCATTTTTAACTTTCCATAGTTGCAGGTTATCCAGTTCAAAGAGTTCTGTTTCACTTAACTCCTCTTCGTTTTCATCGTATCTGATGTCCAGGATGTTGTTAAAATACCAGTCAACAGGCGCCACGAAGAACCTGACAAGGCTGCCGACCGAAACCTCCCGGATCTCCTTTTCAACTTTTATCCCGGCAGGAGGGACAGAAGGTTTCTGACTGTAGAGATAGGTGAACAACCTTTCATCATCCTCCCGGTACCGCGAACTGAACCCATGCAACGGATGCTTAACCACAAGCTCCTCTGAACCCGGATAATCCAGCAAGGTATCCACCACGATGGAGGGAGGAATCTCCGTGTTGTCCTTAACGCTTTGCCCGATATAGCTCAGGTAGAGTTTTTCCCGGGCGGCAAGCAGCGTATCCAGGAACAGCCCCTTGTCGGTCTCCTTTTTGTTCCGGACACCCCTGAGGCCTTCCTCTCCCAGCAGGTCGAACCCCATTATACTGTCTTTGCGGGGAAAGGCATCGCTGTTCAGCCCCAGGAAACAGATCACCCTGAAAGGGATGGCTCTCACCTCGGCCGGAGATGAAACCGTAACATTGCCGGTGTTCAGTTTTATCTCCTGCGATCCTTTGAACAATTTCGTATTCAGCTCTTCCAGGAAAACCCGGAAAGGCACCGGTTCCTGGAAATCAAGGCTGCCGGTAAACAGCAGGGCCCTGAAAACCGATGATAGTTCAGCCCGGTCGTCCTTACTGGAATCATCGCACCAGATCATCTTTTCAACCACCTCCTCAAACAGGAACGTTTTCCACTCTGCCAGGGTTTTTGACAAATCATGGGCATCAATTACCGATTCAAGTATCTCAACAAAGGATTTCAGCCTCAGCAGGTCATAACCGGCCGCACCCTCGGCATCCCTGAACGGATACTTCCGGTCAAACTCCTCATCCGTAAGCATGGCATACCCCAGCACGATCTTTTCCAGCCCGTATTTCCAGCTTACGTACTGCGTATCATCATCGGCGCTGTTTTCGCGGCCGAACCGGATGTTGGCCTTGCCGACCATCGTCCGGATATAATTGTAGTCCTGGATCCCGAACCGCTGCCTGATCCGTTTCTGTTCCAGCAGGCTGACCACCTTTTCGGATGTCAGGTCTTCCTCACTGAAATTCAGAATCATCTCCAGCACCGCTGTCATGGAATCCTCGCTGTTGTTCGCGGCACCCGACACCAGGAAAGGAATCCTGACGGGCGCATTTCTGAACACCGCTTTGATGAAGGGGGCATATTTGCCGATGTCGGTGGCCATCACCAGCACATCCCCGGGCTTCAGGGTGCGGTCCTTGTCAAACAGATCGAGCAGGTAGTTGTAGAGGCATTCCGCCTCCCTGACCGGCGTGTAGCAGGAGTTAACCCGGAGCGAACCGTCATCTCTGAATTCAGGGTCGCCGGAATTGCCCAATACCTGGTTCTGCAGCCGGGAAAGGAGGGTGTCGCTTTCATTTAACACCGGCTTGAAACCGTCAATTCTGAACATTTCTGCCAGTTCACTCGCCTGGGTGCCAAAGACGGCCAGGAGCCCGTTCCGGTGCAAAGTCCCGGCTGCCGGCAGGCACAGGTAAAATGTCACCTTCGTGTATTTTGACAACTCCGTGAAAAAATCAAGGTGGAACCGGGTGTATGCCGTGATGCCGAACAACGAAATGACCGGGTATCTTTCCCTGATCGCGTCCTGCCTGGCCTCCATCTGTTCATACATCCGGTTCATGGTTTTACGCCGGGACTCGGTTTCCAGCCTCAGCCAGAGCCACCGCTCCCATTCTTCGGCCGGGTTTTCCGTTGCCAACCTGTTTTGTTCCCATCCAGCAATCATTTCATCAGAATAAAGCTGGTACTGGCCAAACAGGCCGGCGATCCTGGAAGCAAGCTGAAAGCGCCGCAGATCGCTGTCTTTATAATAGCCGGCAACATCGGCAAATTCCGATTTAAAACCGTCGCACCCGAGCAATCCATAGATTTTATAAGTTATCTCATCCGTATCATTCCGGAGCGGTTTATCAAACAGCAGCTGGTAAAGGCCGGCGATCAGTCCCTCCTGTGCCGGAAACTCAAAATTGGCAAAAACGCCGTTTATCCGGGCCAGTCCGGTTTTAAGCCAGCTGTTCATGCCGGCAGACTGAGTGATGATAACCTCTTTGCCGAAAATGTCGTGTCCGGGCTCCCTGATGCTGTCAGCCAGTACCTGGCACAGGTTTTCCAAACGATTGGAGGAGTGTATTTTATACATGTTTCTTCAGATTTTAATACCGGCTAAACGTTTTTCAAGTCCCGAAGCGCGCGCCACCACTTTTCCGACACACCTTTGCAGCACCGGTGCGGAGGCCTGAAGCAGCACTTTGCTCCTGGCGCGTGTGACGGCTGTATAGAGCAACTCCCTCGTGAGGAGTTTTTCCCCCTGTTTCTCCGGCAGGATGACCACCACGTTTTCAAATTCAGAGCCCTGGCTCTTATGGATCGTCATGGCAAAGACTGTCTCGTAATGGTTCAGGTAGCCTGCCTGCAGGGTTCTGACACCGCCGTCGGAAGACTCAAAATGGGCAATCAGCGCCTCTCTCCCATCGGCCGCAACCCTCCTTATGATTCCCACGTCGCCGTTGAAGATGTTCAGCTGGTAATCGTTCCGGGTAACCATAACGGGCTGGTTGTGGTAAAAGCCCTCCGGTACAGGCTTAAATCCCGGCACCCGCCTGGAAAGCAAATACATGATCTGCCGGTTCACCTTTGACACGCTTTGATCATTTTCGCGCATCGCGCACAGAAACCGGACCTGGTTCAGTTTCTGCAGCGCCTTTTTAATATCCGGTTCCTCTATGTATTCCCTGTAAATCATGGCATAATTTTCAAACAATTCCTGCGAAAATGCCGGGTCAATGTTCAGCTGGCCGTCGCCCGCATAACTGCCCGGGTCGTCGAATTTTCCCATGATCACCTCCCGGCTGAACCTCCCGATGCCCTTGCCCGGGTCGAACCGCCAGCTTTTCGTTTTAACCTCGACCCTGCCCTTTAACAGAGGTGTTTCACCGGCACGGCAGATATCACCAAAAACGGAACCGGCCTCGACCGAGGCCAGCTGGTCCCTGTCGCCCAGCAGGTAAAGCATCGTTTTGTCATCCACGGCACTGAGCAATTTGGCCATCATGGCCCCGTCGATCATCGAACACTCGTCGATGATCACCACATCGAACGGCAGCCTGTTATTTTCGTGATGCCTGAAGAACACGCTGCCCTGAACGTATCCGAGAAAACGGTGAATGGTTTCAGCCTTAAGGGCGGCGAGCTTGTTTTTAACCTCCGCACCCAGCCCGTTCCCGGGATCCTCCGCAAAATTCCTGACCGACTCGTTCATCCTTGCTGCGGCCTTTCCCGTTGGCGCGGCCAGACCAACTTTCAGGCCGGGGTTCCTGCCAAACAGTCCGGCAAGTGTTGCCGACACGCCGTAGGTTTTCCCTGTGCCCGGCCCGCCGGTGATGATGTGAAAATTTGCGCCCAGCCTCCTTATGCTATTGATGATATGTGTTTCATAGGTGAAATACCGGTGCAGGTAGGCCTGTCCGTCCCAAATCACAAAGGGTTTCAGCACAGAACCGGAGTGGGTGACATACTCCCCCTCTTCGCACTGTTTTGCAAAATCCTGTGCCGACCAGAAGAGCGCATCCTCCTCCCTGAATGTATCCTTCCTTTTTTGCTCCTCCAGCAGCCCGGGCAGCGCCTCCCGGTATTCCCGGACGTCGAGGCAGATGCTCCCTTCACTCAGCTTTTGTGAAAGCGCCCAGGCCAGTGTTTCGCACCCTGCAAAGCATCGGGCGAAAATCTTTTCAGCATCAACGGATCGGTTCATATGAAATCGGTTTGTGAATGATTTTAATGTGCTGTCTGAATTCTCCAC
>JBAXFZ010000050.1:0-15601 GCA_037139685.1 Bacteroidota bacterium | reverse complement strand
TCCTGAATAGTGTCAGAAGGATGATGGTTAATGCTATCATACCCACCCTGATATTTATTGTCCGCTGATCTTCATCGAAATACATGTCCTGGAAGCTTACGCTTCTCACAAATAGCGGGATAAGTATCAGTAGCCCGGTTGCATTGAGAGTTGCATCAAAATAGCTGAATGAAGGGATTTTAATCAGCAGAATGGCAATATTCCCTATCAGGAAGGGCACTAAAAACTGGCTGGTCAGAAACCGGAACCTATACGATTTACGCAGATCATTGAAATAGATATTGGCCGAAAACAGGAACAGCTGGAAGAGAAGTAATCCGATCGTAAACATCATTACGAATACCAGGATTGACAGGATAACCTTCCCGGTATCCATAACGAACATATAAAGGATCACGTATCCGAATCCCTTGCCCATGACTGCACCAACAAGGAGCTCTCCAAAGAACCTGGTCAGTGCATGAAAAATCATCCAAAGGACAAGCAGTCGCAATATTCCGGTTTCAGTTGAAACAGTTACATAGAGAATCAGCAGCAGGATGGCCAGAACCAGCATCGATATCGGACCGGCGCTGAAAACACCGGTCACCATGTCGGTTGTCCAGTCATTTCCCCGGATGATAAAATCGACATCGTGGTAATATACCACCACGGGAATGTCGAAAAGCATGGCAACGAAGGCCGTAATGAAGAGATGCAGGAGGTAGACGATCATGTATCCTAAAAGGAAGAGGAAAACCGAGTTAAGGGAAATGATCCGGAAAGTTCCTTTGGGAAATTCGGTCTTATCGTGCTGGTTCTGGCGTGGCAATGAAAAAAGCGTTCCTCTGCTCGCAAGAAAGCGGATTTTCCGGTATGCGATGTAAAATTTGTTTGCGGATGAGAAGAACCCTTTTTGCATTGTTAAAATTTATCGGCTAAATCAGGTATCCTGCCAAGTGTGTATTTCCCGTCATCAAGTTTTTTCCTCACATCTGAAAAGGCTGCAATGGTTACGGCAACATCTTCAAGTGTATGCACTGCAGTGGGGATCAGGCGCAGCATGATGACTCCCTTCGGAACGACAGGGTAGATGACCATTGAGCAGAAAATTCCATAGTTTTCGCGAAGATCTGCAATGATCTGCGTTGCTTCGATCGCGCCGCCCTGGAGAAATACAGGTGTAACCGGCGATTGGGTTTTCCCGATGTTAAATCCCTTTTCGCGCAAACCAGTCTGCAGGGCCCTCACGATGACCCAAAGTTTTTCACGTAATTCGGGATGGGTACGAATGAGGTCAAGGCGTTTGAGAGAACCTACCACCATTGGCAACGGGAGTGATTTTGCAAAAATCTGCGACCTCATATTGAAGGTCAAGGCCTTGATAATACGCTTCTCCGTGGCCACAAATGCTCCGATTCCAGCCATAGCCTTGGCGAATGTCCCAAAATAGATATCCACCTCATCCATCACCTGCTGTTCCTGGCTGGTACCTGCCCCGGTGCTTCCCATGGTGCCAAAACCGTGGGCATCATCAACCAGAAGCCTGAAGCCATACTTATCTTTAAGCTGAAGAATTCCCTTTAAATTGCCAAGGTCGCCGGGCATTCCGAATACACCCTCCGTAATTACCAGGATACCGCCGCCGGTCGAATCAGCGACCTTCCTGGCATGTTTAATCTGGGTTTCAAACTTATCGAGGTCATTGTGAGGAAAAACGAACCGTTTGCCGATATGCAACCTGAGACCATCCAGGATACAGGCATGCGACTCGGAGTCATATACAATCACATCATGCCGGTCGACCAGGGAATCAATAATTGAAACCATCCCCATATACCCGAAATTGAGCAGGTAGGCGGCCTCCTTATGTTCGAATGCAGCAAGTTCCTGTTCCAGCTGCTGGTGATACGAACTTTGTCCCGACATCATGCGGGCACCCATCGGTGCTGCAAGTCCGAACTGCGCCGAGGCTTCGGCATCAATTTTCCTGACTTCAGGATGGTTGGCCAACCCGAGATAGTTATTCAGGCTCCATACAAGCACGGGTTTGCCCCTGAAATACATGCGGTTCGAAATGTCTCCCTCAAGCTTTGGGAAATAAAAATAGCCAAAACCTACATCTGCAAACTGGCCAAGCGGGCCCATGTTTGTTGTTACCTTTTCGAAAAGATCCACGATTTGTCGAATTTAGTGATACGAATGTTGATTAATTAAAACAACTGCAAAAGTACCAAAAAACAAATACTTTTTCACCTTTCAATCCGTTACTCACTGTTAAGATTATGATATTTCCCTTAAAAGTTGTAATTTTGCACGATATTTTGGAAATATTGATCTCTAGTTCTACCCGCAACCTGAAATGGTTGATTTAACTGGCAGTTGTAAATTATTCAGATGAAAAATAAGGTCCTTGCTATATTCGTTTTATTTCTGCTTTTTTCGTTTTCTTCCTGTAGTTTCCAGAAAATCCTGAAGAAGGGTACGATGGATGAAAAGTATGATGCCGCAGTGAAATTATACAACCAGAAGGACTACTCCCGTGCCCTTCAACTTTTTGATCAGCTTATCGGGGCGATGCGCGCCACCGAGAAGTCTCAGAAAATCTACTATTACTATGCCTATTGCTATTACAACCAAAAGGATTATACCCTTGGATCATATTATTTTAAACGTTATACCACTAATTTTCCAAGTACTCCTGAGGCCGAGGAATGCATGTACATGAGTGCCTTCTGCAACTTCCTCAACTCTCCTGAATACAGCCTTGATCAGACGACCACCTACGACGCGCTTAAGGACCTGCAGTTGTTCACAAATACCTACCCGACCAGTAAAAGGGTTTCTGAATGCAACGATTTAATGGATAAGCTGCGTTTCAAACTCGAAATGAAGGATTACAAGCTTGCAAAAATGTACTACCGCATGGATGACTATGCTGCGTCAATTGTAGGCTTTAACAATATTATCAAAGATTTTCCCGATTCACCGCATAAGGAGGAGATCCTGTTCCTGCTTGTCAAGTCATTTTACAAATATGCCAAGGAGAGCATCGAGGAAAAACAGAAGGAACGACATGCAGGTGTCGTATTGGCATACAATGAGCTGCTTTCGCAATACCCCGGCAGCAAATATGCCGCTGAAGCCGCAGATTTGAAGGAGCGATCAAAAAGGGAGCTGGAGGCCAATACACGAAAGGCCGAAAAAAAGTAATCAGTAAACAGTGAATTCAATCAAATAACACGATAATCATGGATTATAAAAAGGTAAAAACGGATGTACATGCGGTTACGCGCAATATTGAAGACTTTACGGCAGGTACCAACAACATGTATGAAACGGTGGCCGTGATTTCAAAGCGGGCAAACCAGATTGGCCTTGAGATCAAGGAAGAGCTAAATCAGAAGTTGTCTGAATTTGCCACCACAACCGACAACCTGGAGGAGGTTTTTGAAAACCGTGAGCAAATTGAGATCGCAAAATACTACGAACATCTTCCGAAACCCACGCTGATTGCGATACATGAATATCTGAATAACGAAGTTTATTTCCGCAACCCGCATAAGGAAAGACCAGAGGATTTTTAATCCAAACCTGCCTGATCATGTTGAGAGGAAAAAAAATCGTTGTTGGTATCACTGGCAGCATCGCAGCTTATAAAATCCCGTTCCTGGTCAGGCTTCTTGTCAGGGCAGGGGCCGAGGTGCGTGTCATCATGACTCCTGCGGCAACCGATTTTGTTACTCCGCTCACTTTGGCCACGCTTTCACAGCACGGGGTTATTACCGACCCTTTCAAAGCAAACACAGGCGAATGGAACAGCCATGTTGAACTGGGCACCTGGGCCGACCTGATGATCTTTGCACCTGTCACAGCCAACACCCTGGGCAAAATGGTTAACGGGATTGCCGACAACTTTGTCATCACTGCATATCTTTCGGCAAAATGCCCCGTCTATATTGCCCCGGCCATGGACCTTGACATGTTTGCACATCCCTCAACCGTAAATAACATCCGGATACTGAAATCATTCGGCAATCACATAATTGAGCCCCAGGTTGGGGAACTGGCCAGTGGTCTTTCGGGACCCGGCCGGATGGAGGAGCCTGAAAGGATCCTGCAAATAATGAATAATCATTTCCTGCAAAAACTTTCCCTGCTTAAAAAAAAAGTGCTGATCACAGCGGGCCCCACCTACGAAAGGATTGACCCGGTGCGGTTTATAGGAAACTTTTCGACCGGGGCCATGGGACTGGCACTGGCTATGGGTGCTGCAAACAGGGGGGCCGATGTAACGCTTATTGCCGGACCTGTCAGTTTATCTGCCGAACATTCCCGGATTAAACGGGTGAATGTTGAAACGGCAGGGCAGATGTACCGGCATTGTATGCAGGAGGCTCCCGGGTCCGACATCATCATCATGGCCGCTGCAGTTGCTGATTATACCTGTGCGGAAGTCCCGGCAGTGAAAATGAAGAAAGGGCAGGGGCCGTTGTCCCTGGAGCTTATCCCTACAAAAGACATCCTGGCTGAGCTGGGAAAGCAGAAAAAGGAGAATCAGCTGCTCGTTGGCTTTGCACTTGAGACGGACAATGAAATTGACCATGCAAAGCAGAAACTGAAGCAGAAAAATCTTGATTTTATTGTCTTGAACTCATTGCAGGACCCCGGTGCCGGTTTCGGTGGAGCAACCAATAAGGTAACCATCCTTGACAATTCAGGAATCGTACACCAGGGGAGCCTGAAAAGCAAGCAGGAAGTCGCAGGGGATATTCTTGATATTGTCTGTAAAAACATAACCAACTAACCATGGCAAGTATCAAAGTAATCTTGTTAGCCCTCATTTGTTGCCTGTCCTTCGAAATGGTCCAGGCACAGGAGCTCAATTGCATGGTATCGGTCAAAACCTCCAAGGTTGAAGGTACCGACCGCAAGATTTATGAAACCATGCAGAATGCCATTCATGAGTTCATAAATAACCGCAAATGGACAAATTATAACATCAAGGAGACCGAACGGATCGAATGTACAATTATGATCACCATTACCGACAGGATTGCAACCGATGAGTTCAAGGGCACGATGAATGTAGTGGTCAGGAGACCTGTCCTTAATGCCGCCTACAACACGGTGCTGCTGAACACAATTGACAAAAACATCCAGTTCAGGTATGTTGAATTCCAGCCATTTGATTATTCCGACGGCACTTTTACCTCTAACCTTACATCGATCCTGGCCTATTACTCCTATGCAATCCTGGGCTTTTACTTTGATTCATTTTCACCTTCCGGGGGCAGCCCGTTTTTTCAAAAGGCCCAGGAGGTAGTGAATTCCGCTCAGAATACATCGGAAGCCGGCTGGAAAGCCTTTGAAAGTGAAAAAAACCGTTACTGGCTCGTAAATAATTATCTGAACGCAGCAAATTCAGGATTGAGGGATTTTGCCTACAAGTACCATCATGTCGGCCTTGACCAGATGTATGAGAAGGTTGACCAGGCACGGACAGCCATTTCCGAAACAATAGAGGTTCTGCAGGGGATCTACAATTCCAAACCGGGCCTGTATGCCTTGCTACTTATTTTTGACGCAAAGCGGGATGAAATTATCAATATATTCAGTGATCAAAGGGTGGCCCCCATGGAAAAAACCAACGTTGTCAACATCTTGAAGGAAATCGATCCCGGTAGCAGTTCCAAATACCAGACTATATTAGAAGCTAAATAAACGACAGCCGGCTATACCAATTTTCAATCTAATGGTTACCGATGCTCAATAAGTTATCAATTAAAAATTATATCCTGATCCACGAACTTGAGATTGAATTCTCGGGCGGACTTTCTGTGATAACCGGTGAAACAGGGGCCGGGAAATCCATCCTTCTTGGTGCGCTGGGATTGATCCTGGGGCAGAGAGCCGATTCGGGAATCCTTCTCGATGCCTCACAAAAGTGCGTGGTCGAGGGATCATTTTTAATAGCAGGGTATAACCTGGAAGAACTCTTCAGGCTCAACGACCTCGATTATGACGATTCTGTCATCCTGCGCAGGGAGATCAACCAGGGAGGAAAATCAAGGGCCTTTATCAACGATACGCCGGTTAACCTGTCGCTTTTAAAGGATCTCGGCGACCGGCTTGTCAATATCCATTCCCAGAATTCCATAACCACGCTGAATGATTCAAACTTCCAGCTTGCAGTAATCGACAGTTATGCCGGTATCCAGTCAAATGTAACGGCATACAGGAGCGAATATTTCCGGATGGCCGATCTGAAAAAGCAGCTGGCCGAACTGCAGAATACTTTAACCCAGGCTTCCCTGGAAAGGGATTACAACCAGTTTTTGCTGGATGAGCTGGAACAGGCAAATCTCAAGGCAGGCGAATTAACAGAACTGGAAGAACAGCATGCCCTTCTAACGCATGCAGGGGAGATTAAAAGTAATTTGTTTGCAGCGGCCCAGCTTATTTCGGGTGGTGAGGAAAATATTCTTGAACAGGTTACTTTGGCAATTCACACCCTGGATACGGTTGCAAAATTTAAAAACGATCTTAAAGTATTGGTTGATAGATTGAAAAGTAACTATATAGATATTAAAGATATAGTTAATGAAATATCTGTGCTGGAAGAACAAATTTTCGTGGATCCCGGGAACTTGGAAATCCTCACCCAGAGACTTGACCTGCTCAACCGGTTGCTTAAAAAACATCATGTAACGACCATAGGGGACCTGATGCAGATCAAAGATAAAATTGAAAAAAAGGTCGTTGATGTCGTTGATCTCGAGAACCGTATTCACAGTTTATCCACCGAACTTAAGGCGACTGAATCACTGCTGTTTGCGAAGGCTAAAGAAATCTCCGCCAGAAGACGCAAGGTTTTTCAGAAATTTGAGCAGGAGATTACCCAGTTGCTTTCAAAATTGGGGATTGCAACGGCACAATTCAAAATTGAATCACTTGAGGCTGAATCGCTGTCCAGGGATGGGCTTGACAAGGTGAGGTTTTTATTCAGCGCAAACAAGGGTATTGAAATCAGGGATCTTAATCATACCGCTTCAGGAGGCGAATTATCCAGAATCATGCTGGGCATTAAATCAATGATCAGCCAGAAAAACCTGCTGCCAACCATTGTTTTCGATGAAATCGACAATGGCGTTTCGGGTGAAGTAGCCGGGAAGGTAGGTTCAATACTGCATAAGATGGGTACCGGGCTGCAGGTAATCGCAATTACGCACCTTCCGCAGATTGCGGGAAAGGGAGATCAGCATTACTGGGTATATAAAACAGAACTTAAACAGGGGACGACCACATATATTAAAAAACTGTCGGAAAATGAGCGTGTGGTTGAAATCGCAAAAATGCTCAGCAATGAGGTCGTTACCGAATCGGCTGTAAAAACTGCAAATGAATTATTAGGCAACTAAGGACAGTAAATGCAAAATGCAAAATGCAAAATGCAAAATGCAAAGTCAAAAATTAAAATTGAATTTAACCAGAAAACTTTAACATGACATATAATTTATTAAAGGGCAAAAAAGGAATAATATTCGGTGCGCTGGACAACAAATCCATTGCCTGGAAAATTGCTGCAAAGGCGCATGAAGAGGGCGCTGTGTTTACTCTTTCGAATACACCGGTAGCACTGAGATTTGGCGAAATAAACCAATTGGCCGAAGAATGCAATGCCCTGGTTATCCCTGCGGATGCCACCAGTGTTAAGGACCTTGAGCATGTGTTCACACGTTCGATGGAAGTTCTGGGAGGAAAGGTTGACTTCGTCCTGCACTCCATCGGGATGTCGATGAATGTCAGAAAGCAACGCGATTACGACGACCTCGATTATGACTATTTTCAAAAGACCATCGACATTTCTGCCCTCTCGTTCCATAAAATGCTCCAGGTTGCCAAAAAAATGGATGCGATAAATGAATGGGGATCGGTATTGGCCCTTTCGTATATTGCAGCTCAGAGGACCCTGGTAGGTTACAATGACATGGCCGATGCGAAGGCTATTCTCGAGTCGATCGCGCGCAGTTTCGGATATATTTATGGCCGGGAAAAACATATCCGTATCAATACGCTTTCCCAGTCACCCACAAGGACCACTGCCGGCAGTGGCATCAAGGGAATTGACGGGTTGCTTGATTTCACCGAGCGGATGTCGCCGCTTGGCAATGCAACTGCCGATGAATGTGCTGATTTTTCGATTGTTTTGTTTTCCGACCTGTCGAAAAAAGTGACCATGCAGAACATTTACCACGACGGTGGATTCTCCAGCATGGCCATGAGTCAGAAAGCAATGACACAGTACAATAAATGTCTGGATGGCGAGGATAATTTATAGCCATTCTATATCCTGTTTTTTTTATCTTTGCACGCCAAAATCCTCTTTTATTTAAAAAGTATTTTCGATGAAGATATTAGTTTGTATAAGCCACGTTCCGGATACGACTACCAAGGTCAAATTTATTGATGAATTTAAAAAACTCGATACCGCGGGTATCCAATGGGTTATTAATCCCTGGGATGAGTTGTCTCTTACCCGGGCGCTCGAGTTGAAGGATGACGTGTCCAATGGGGTTCAATCTGTTACTGTTATCAATTTAGGCCCGGTTGTTACCGAACCTACCATACGCAAAGCCCTTGCCATTGGTGCCGATGAGGCCATCAGGGTGAATGCCGAACCTGCGGATGGTTACTACGTTGCCGCCCAGCTGGCCGAAGCGGTGAAAAATGATTCTTTTGACATCATTTTCTGCGGGATTGAATCAAGCGATTACAACGGATCGATGGTAGGAGGGATGTTGGCTGAATTGTTGGGATTACCATCCATATCTTCCGTTTCCGGCGTGAAGATTGAAAACGGGGAGGTTGTTATTACCCGTGAAATAGATGGCGGCAAAGAGGTCTTATCAGTTGATACACCGATAGTGGCCATTGTTCAGAAGGGAATTGCAAAGGAGCCTCGCATCGCCGCCATGCGCGGTATCATGATGGCCCGCACGAAACCCTTAAAAGTTGTTGAACCTGTACAGGTTGAATCTCTGACAGGACTGGTGGTTTTCGAGATGCCTAAACCCAGGGCCGCCTGCAAATTTGTTGATCCTGAAAATCCAAAGCAACTGGTTGAATTGCTTCAGAATGAAGCAAAAATAATTTAATTTGTCAGATAACACAAAAACGAAAATATGTCAGTTTTAATTTTTGTAGAGAATTGGGATGGGAAATTTAAAAAACTAAGTTTTGAACTTGTTTCCTACGGTGCAAAATTGGCAGAAATGCTTGCCACTGAAGCCATTGCCGTAACCATTGGCAGGGTTGAAAACGATGAACTGGGAAAATTGGGCAAATATGGAGCCGACCGGATTATCAACGCTGTAAATGACAATATTGGCATATTTGACAGTCAGAAATTCACATCCATCATTGCCGGTATTGCTCAACAGGAAAATTCCCGTGTGGTGGTGCTCTCAAACAATAACACAGGAAAGGCAATAGCACCGCGTTTGTCTGTCAACCTGAAGGCTGGTATCGCATCCGGCGTAAGTAAACTGCCTGCAAGTATAACCCCTTTTGTAGTTTACAAAAAGGTTTACTCCGGCAATGCATTTGCAAATTTTGTCATCAAAACTGAAAAACAGATACTTACCCTTGCACAGAATTCATTTGAACTGATTGAGAACCAAAAGGGTGCGGCCATTTCAACCGTCGAGGTTGATTGGGATTATACCGGTTTGAAAACGCGTGTTAAGGAGGTTCAGAAACAGGATGGCAAGATTTTGCTGACCGATGCCGATATTGTAATTTCCGGTGGTCGCGGGATGAAGTCACCCGATAACTGGGGCCCGATTACTGAATTGGCCGAATTGCTCGGTGCCGCCACTGCCTGCTCCCGGCCCGTTTCTGATGAAGGCTGGAGACCGCATGAAGAACATACCGGGCAGACCGGCAAGATCATAGCGCCAAACCTCTATTTTGCCATTGGAATTTCGGGCGCCACACAACATCTTGCCGGTGTGAGTTCATCAAAATACATTGTTGCCATCAATACGGATAAGGATGCACCAATCTTTTCTGCTGCCCAATATGGAATTGTCGGCGATGCAAGCAAAGTGCTTCCCAAACTTGTTGAAGCAGTTAGGGAAATAAGGGGGAAATAGAGACACCATGGTTAAACAGATAGTTTTTGCAATAACCCTGCTTGTCACTATTGGTCTTTTTACCTTTACAATTACACGGATCGTTCGTTTTTTCAAACTTACCAGGCCTGCCTTCCCTGTTCGTGATATAGGACGGAGGTTCCGGATCATGTCAGAGGTTGCCTTCGGCCAGACAAAAATATTTCGTAAACCGGTCATTGGGTTTTTTCATGCAGTGGTTTTCTGGGGTTTTTGCGTAATTGCCGTCGGTAGTGTTGAAATGATGGTTGACGGTCTTTTCGGGACCGAAAGATTCTTGAAAATTCTCGGCCCTTTTTACAACATCATCATCGCCTCGGGAGATATTTTCGGATTGCTGGTTGGAATCTGCATTATCATTTTCCTGGCGCGCCGGCTTTTTTTCCATATCCGTCGGTTTGAAGGTGTTGAAATGAAACATGTGTCCCACCTCGATGCAAATACCGCACTCAGCATGATACTGATCCTCATGGTCTCGCTGTTGGGGATGAACATGGCCTATATAAAGGTGCATGAGGCTTCACAGGAAATTCTTGTCGGGGTTTATCCTGTAAGTAACCTGTTTACCGGTATTTTTAATGGTTTTTCGCCTCCCGCTGTTACCATGGTGTACGAAGTATGCTGGTGGCTGCATATCCTGATGATCTTTGCATTTGCCAATGTACTTCCCTATTCAAAACATTTTCATGTTTTCATGTCGATACCCAATGTTTTTCTTTCAAGGCTTGAGCCTTTGGGAAAACTGCAGAATATGGACAACATTACCCGGGAGGTAAAAATGATGCTGAACCCTGAAACTTTGGAAGGGGCTCCCTTACCTGATTTACCCGTTGAACGGTTTGGCGTCAGGGATGCCGAAGATGTATCCTGGAAAAATTACCTGGAGTCGCTTTCCTGCACCGAATGCGGCCGCGGCACATCAGTTTGTCCTGCCAACCTCACGGGTAAGCTCCTTTCACCCCGGAAAATCATCATGGAGGTGAGGGCGCGAATGAAAGAGAAGGGACCGGGTTTGGTTAAGGATGGCAGATCATATTCAGACAACAAATCATTGTTAAGGGATTACATTTCAGAAGAGGAATTGTGGGCGTGCACCACCTGCAACGCATGTGCAAAGGAGTGCCCGATCAATATTAACCACCCCTCCATCATCATTGATATGCGCAGGTACCTTGTTATGGAGGAGGCATCGGCTCCGAGCGGCATCAAATGGATATTCGGCAATATTGAAAACAACGGGGCCGCCTGGCAGTTCTCAGCAGAAGACCGGATGCAATGGGCACAGGATATAACCATCCGGATAAACTAATAAGGTTACCAGAACTATGAAAGTGGTAAAAATCGAGGTTCCTGTCATCGCCGACCTTCACGCAAGAGGCCTTCAGCCGGAATATCTTTTCTGGGTGGGTTGTGCGGGAGCTTTCGATGACCGGTACAGGAAGGTTGCCCAGGCCTTTGCCAAAATATTGACCTTCCTCGAAATTGATTATGCCGTGTTAGGTAAGGAGGAGTCGTGTACAGGAGACCCCGCACGCCGTGCCGGCAATGAAATGTTATACCAGATGCAGGCGCTCCAGAACATTGCCCTGTTCAAATCATACGGGATAAAAAAAATCATCACAATCTGCCCGCATTGTTACAATGTGTTCAAGAATGAATATCCAGATATCGGGGCTGATTTTGTCACGATCAACTACCTGCAGTTTCTTGATTCATGTATCCTGGAGGGAAAACTTAAGCTAAATCAGGAGGCCCTTTCGGATGTTTGTATCACATATCATGATCCATGCTACCTGGGTCGTGCCAATGATATCTATTTTGAGCCCCGGTCGATCCTGAAGAAGCTGACAGCCAACCTGGTGGAGATGGAGAGAAATAAAAGTTTTGCTTTTTGCTGCGGGGGAGGAGGCACCCAGATGTTCAAGGAGGCCGAGAAAGGGAACAGGGAGGTATATGTTGAACGAACAGAGGAGGCGATGAAGACCGATGCAAAAATCATTGCAACTGCCTGTCCCTTTTGTATGACAATGCTTACCGACGGAATCAAGAGTAAAAACAGGGAAGACGAAATTAAAAACTTTGATATCGCTGAACTGATCGTACAATCGCTAAATCTGTAAAATCTAAAAAATCATAAAAATGGAGAACAAGAAGGTACTTAAAAGTGGCGAGTTTCTCGTTGATGAGGTTAATGCAATGGACATTTTCATTCCGGAAGAATTTAACGAAGAACAGAAAATGATTGCACAAACCATTCAGGATTTTCTGAATACCGAACTTTATCCGAATATTGATAAAATTGATTCTCCCGATATCGACCTGATGAAAAGCACTCTGAAAAAAGCTGGAGAGCTGGGGCTGATGGGTATTTCAATTCCGGAAGAATATGGCGGATTCGGACAATCCTTTATTACCCAGATGCTTGCCGCCGAAACCATCGGTGCTGGACATTCGTTCTCTGTTGCTTTTATGGCGCATACCGGAATCGGCACATTGCCTATTATGTATTATGGAACCGAAGAACAGCGCCAGCGCTATGTAACACGCCTGGCCAGCGGTGAATTGATAGGAGCCTATTGTTTAACAGAACCGGGTGCAGGCAGTGATGCGAATTCAGGCAAGACAGGTGCTACCTTGTCGGAAGACGGTAAATACTACATTCTGAATGGACAGAAAATGTGGATCACCAATGCAGGATTTGCCGATACCCAGGTTGTTTTTGCAAAGATCGACAGGGACAGGGTTCTGAGCGCATTTATTGTCGAGCGCGATTTCCCGGGCGTTGTCATCAACCCCGATGAACATAAGATGGGGATAAAGGGGTCGTCAACCGCCCAGATCTTTTATAATGATGTCAAAGTCCCTGTTGAAAACCTCCTTGGCAGCCGCGGTGAAGGCTTCAGGATTGCACTGAGCATCCTCCACATGGGGCGTATCAAACTGGGCGCCAATGTCCTGGGAGCATCTAAAAAAGCGATCATCGACTCAGTAAAATATGCCAATGAGCGCAAGCAATTTGGCGTTCTTATCTCCACCTTCGGAGCAATCCAGCACAAACTCGCCGAGCAGGTGATTAAAACATTTGCTTTGGAATGTTCCATATATCGTGTAAGTAAAGACATTGAAGATCTGATTGAAAAATTCAAGGCAACGGGAATGGACTATGGCAAGGCATCCGTGGAGGGGATCAGCCATTACGCCGTTGAAGCTGCGATACTAAAGGTCTATGGTTCGGAAGTGCTTGATTATGTAATTGATGAAGCCGTCCAGATACACGGGGGCATGGGATATTCCGCTGAAATGGCAGTTGAAAGAGGGTACCGCGACTCCAGGATCAACCGGATTTTCGAAGGTACCAACGAAATAAACAGGCTTCTGGTCGTGGATACTGCCATGAAAAGAGCTATGAAAGGCGATTTTGATCTTTTCGGGAAAGCCGGGGCGCTGGTTGCCAACCTTGCAAATGTCACAGATAACAAGAAGGAGGGGGAGTCCTATTTTGAGGAGAAACTCAGGAATATAAAGAACTTCAAAAACCTGATCCTTATCATTATCCACGGTGCTTCGAAATTTTTCGACAAGAAACTGATCATGGAGCAGGAGGTGTTGAATAACCTTGCAGATATGATGATGGAGGCTTATGTTGCAGAAGCCATGGCGATGAGAATCCAGAAAATGGAGATTATTGGCATGAACCATTCCGACATTTACCGCCGGATGCTCGATGTATTTGTTTATGATGCAGCCGATAAGATCAGGAAACCCGCACAGGATGCCATTAATGCATTTGCAGATTCAACAGGCAGGGCAGATTTTATGAATGCTGTTAACGTATTGACCACGGTGGAAGGCATCAATGTGAAGGAGGCAAGGAGAGCAATCGCAGGAAAACTTATTGATGATAATTCATATAAATTCTAGTTTTTTATTAATTTCGCAAGAATCTTAAAAAATTGACGATCCTTAATTCGCATATTTCGGTTATTACTTTAGCAAGAACATCAAAATATAGTGTATCATTTGATCCCGGTCTATTTACACTAATCCTTGCTTTAGTTTCAATCTTCCTACTAGTTATTCTATTAGTTTTTCTTAGAAAACGGGTTATACTGTTATTAAGTATCTGGTACTATTCTCTGGTTTATGGACAGTTCAGTTATGAATTTCTTAACTTTTTCAGGAATAACAACCTGAGGAGCCCGATCAACGGGTGTATCAAAGATGAAATTTCAACTCACCTTCTTGTCTTTTACAAAAAGATTAAAAATTCTCAGGATTTCCAGACGAATACCGATATCGATTATGGCAAAATTCCATTTATGATAAACAGCAAAACGCTGTTTAAATCAAAGGGGAAGCCTGATTGCATGAAGGTTATTTCGATCAATGATATAAGATTTATCGTTGCCGGATACCATGAAACCCTCCAGGGAATCAGGATGCGATCCCTTTACTTTTTTGTCAACGATCTATTTGTCATGGGTGAGTTTCTCTTTTCTGATCTCCTGCGGATGAAGCCTGCCACACTGGTCGCAACACTCTCTGCAAAATACCTGAATGGAATTCCGGTTGAAAGTGAGGTATTTTATATCAAGGATACCCACGGAAATCAAATAAACTATGAACACAACGGGTTTTCCATATCCATAAAATACCTCTACAAGGGTGACCAGACAACCAACATGGTCCTTTCGGCATTTCTCGAATCAGGAGAGTTATCCGAAAATGATCTGATGACAATGGGGAATGATGAACTACTTGACCGGTTCTGAATCATCCATAACGGTTACTTTAACCATAACCTCATCTTTCTCTGCATCATAATCAACCGTAATCACATCCCGGTCCGATAGTTTCGTTTTGATAATCTCTTCAGCAAGCGTATCCTCTACATACTTCTGAATTGCACGTTTCAGCGGTCGGGCACCAAACTGGGCATCCCATCCCTTTTCAGCGATATAATCTTTCGCAGCGGTTGTGATGACAATGTGATAGCCAAGATCGGTTGTCCTCTTGTACAAGTGCTGAAGCTCGATGTCGATAATCTTGTGGATATCTTCACGTTCGAGGGAATCAAAGATAACCACGTCGTCGATCCGGTTGATAAATTCAGGTGCAAAGGCCTTTTTCAACGCATTTTCAATTACTCCCCTTGCATAATCGCTGCTGGCAGCCTGCTTTGCAGAGGTGGCGAATCCCACTCCCTGACCGAAATCCTTAAGCTGCCTCGAGCCGATGTTCGAGGTCATGATCACGATTGTGTTTTTGAAGTCGACACGACGGCCAAAGCTGTCGGTCAGCATCCCGTCGTCGAGAACCTGTAAAAGCAGGTGAAAAACATCGGGATGAGCCTTTTCGATTTCATCGAGAAGCACTATAGAGTAGGGGCGACGGCGGATTTTCTCGGTAAGCTGACCACCCTCCTCGTAACCCACATATCCCGGAGG